>JACPDY010000002.1 GCA_016183775.1 Bacteroidota bacterium | reverse complement strand
ACATTATCCTTTCCCATAGCCACCATCCCTGCATAATCAATATCGCTTTTCCCTGGATTTGTACTAACAATATATAACAACTGCCAATACCTGAACAGCCGGACATCTTTCTCCGTATTCAGCTTTTCTTTTAACTGCTTTGCAGTTAAGTGTGATTTTAAGTGTAGTAGGCGCATCCCTTTTTTGGAATGCTAAGGTAGTAATTATTTACTATACTTGTTAGCGGTTTAGTATTATATACCTGTTCAGGTGATCATATAGCCAGATATAAAAATCAGTTTTGCCCGGGAACTTACACCATAAATATTAAAGACAAAAATGGGTGCAGTATAAATGGTAATTTAACTGTACATAAGAAAAATAGTTCTTTTTTCCTGGTTTGGTACACATTCAACCGTTTCATTACTTACTAAAATTACTATCGCACTATTTTCTCTATTTTTTTGTCGATCCAATAAACAAAATCAAAATATTGTAACACTTGTTTTTCATGGGGAGCTTTTAATGACTGAATGTCGTCTTTAAGTTTTATTAGTTCTTTTTTCAAATCAAAATGTTTTGATGATTTTAATAATTTCTTGAAAAAATCCAGAAAATAAATTTCGGTTTTATATAACTGGTTTGTATTGGTTAAATGGCGGTGAGTAGATTTTAAAAGGTAAGGCAAAAGTTCAATATTGCCTTGTTCATAATATATTATAATATTTAGAATAAGAGAGAAAGAGTAAAAAGAGGGACTTATTTTTGCTTGCGGATCATTAAGCAATAAATTAAGCCAGTATAAAGATTTACTATATTGTTCTTCAAATAAATAACAGTAAGCAAGGTTATAATATAATATGACTTCATCATATTTGTTGAACTTTCCCCGATATAGATTCAGTCCTTTAGTTACTTGAGGCACAAGATACAGAGCTTTCGCAAATTCTTTTTTACTGAGATAGAAATCTGTTTCGTTAAGATATGATGACAGAAATGCCTTAGCCTTTAACCGTATGGTGGAAAAGTCTATTTTTCTGATATTTATTAAATATTCCATGAACTCATCAGGTTTATCAAGGAGAACACATATGCCCATCAGATTATGAAAAACAGCAATATAATTATTTTCATCTGCCATTTGTTGTTCCGGGTATAGGTCAAAAAGTTGTAATCTCTTTTTACGATACTCATAGCTTTTTTGGTAGTCAGCCAGTAACTTATAATAAAAAGAAATTGCATCGTAAAAAAAACATTTTGCTGTATAGCTAAGCGCTTTACTTTCGTCTGTCAATACCTTTGGCCCTATTTTTTTTATTACTATTTTCTTTCCTTCCGGATTTTTCACTTCACCATTTTTAACTATGAGGGCATGAATCTGGATTGAAAGATTTTTATATTCAGAAATATTCTGAAGTAATTCGAGTACATTACGTTCTTCTTTTTCTATATTTTTATACTTTTCCATTATATCTTCCTGAAGTACCATACTTACGGTGATTTTCCTTTCCATATTAATAATTCTTAATATATCTGTGAATCTTTCATAGCGGTAAGCCAGTTTTTTTACCCTTTTTAATAATCTTAAAGATTGTGCGTATAATAATTTATCATACAGAAAAATTGCGTCATTTATCAACCCATTTATATTATTATCAATATCACCATCCAATCTGTACCCGCGCATGCTTTTCAGGATCATTTTATATAAATAATTCTTCGCTACATGAAAATTATCCTTTATTGTTCTTCCCTGTAAACTATTAATCAATGATTTTTCATCATAGTGTTTTTGTTTATCAATGGCATTAAACAATTTCACATAGTCATTCTCCTTGCCAATAATATGCCGGGAAGAGAATATCTTAAAATATCTTTTTTCCGTTTGCGATAACGATCGGATCAAATCAAATATGTCTTCTTGCTCTGTCATGAATGTATGTTTTTTGTGTAAAGCTAATACTTTACATATTGAACACCCGTCAGATTAAATTGCATATAGTTTATCATAACGTATTAATTTTTGCATAATACTTAAGATTTCATAAATGACATTAATTAATCCGGATTGATAATCAAATTTATTAATTCGAAGGGAAATCGAATGAAATAAGGCTAATCAGGCTCATTATTGTGAACAATATTATTCCCTGAATACAAAAAGAACAAGTAAATTAATTCAAATATCGAATATATCCTTCCCACTTGACTTTTAAATTCTACATTTTTTTGAATTGACTTTAGAGGTCTATTTATTGAACTTTAGGACACTTCTAAAAATCTGAACGATATAACTGCATCTTGAGTGTGCCGCGAATCGTTAACTTTTTTCTGCTCGACTATGAAAACATCTATTAAACAACAAATTGCAGAATTTCTGAAAGAAAAGGATATCACCCTATCAGATTTTGCAGAATATATTAATGTTTCGGAAGCCGAATTGCAAGGCGATCTTGATCCCAATAAACTCGATTTAAGAACTCTTGAACAGATTTGCAAAGTATTAAGAATTCCGATATATAGCTGTTTTGCCAGATCAAATTATACTGCATCTTTTACATCAACTGTTTATTTTGCGAAACGGAAAGGAGGAGAAAAGATGCGATTAAACGAAATGCTAATAAAGGCATTGAAAGAAAGGAATATGACCCTTCGTGAATTTGCCGACTCCATTAATATTTCAGAGCAAGAATTTTGTACTGCTTTTAAACCTTGTGAGATGAACGTAAGAACCCTTGAACGGATTTCAAAGGAATTGCATGTTCCGTTTTATTCTTTATTGAACACTGTGCATGGCTCACGCGTTTTAGATGTCTATCATTGGAGTTTTGTCCATAGGAAAAGAAGGTCTCTGAAATTTAGTTGGTTACAAAAAATTGTTACTAATATTTGTTTAAATAGATTTTCAAGATTGAAACGACTTCATTTAAATGAAGGTTTCATAAATAAATAGTCCGGTAGTTTTTTAATGCTAAAATATGCTGTTTTTTGTTCATTTAGGTCTGTTTTGAATTAAATGCAACTCGGGTTCTGAGCCAAGTTAAATTAAAATATCATATAAGATCGTGAACATATTATTAAATCGAGCATTCAGAAATTTCATGGATGAAAAAACTACCGGACTATTAGTTAATAACAAATTCTAATATTTATTCATGAAACGCATATATCTCTTCATCCTGGTATTTATACTAATGAGCAATTTCTTTGCGAATAACGATAAAGCCAGGCATGTGTCTGCTGAAAAGGAACGATCACAAATTGCTCAAAACCTACTCGGCAGCGGCCTTCGATTCACTCCAAACAAAGGACAAATAGCCGACAGAAACGGCAGGCTCCGTCCCGATGTATTATACAAAGGTGAAGGAAACGGGTCCAATATATACCTGCGAAAAACCGGCATCAGCTATGTATTCAGCAATATGGCTGAAGTAATGTACGAAGTACATGAAAAGGTAGAGGAGATAGAACACTCCAAAGAAGGCTTGGGAGGGAAAACAGAAGGTGAATGGGAACAGGAGTTGGTACAAAAAGAAAGTATTAAAGTTTACCAGGTGGATATGGACTTTATTAATTGTAACGCTAACATTAAAGCGATAGACGAAGATGAAATAGCGGGTTACAACAATTACTACTACGCGCATTGCCCTGATGGAGTATTAAACGTAAAACAATACAACAAAGTAACCTGCAAAAATGTTTACAATGGTATTGATGTTAGTTATTATGCCTGCCCTGAGCAAGGTCGAAGGGGAAGCAGCGAAAAGGGGTTAAAATACGACCTCATCGTACAACCTCACGCAGACCCTAATCAAATAAAACTCCACTGGAAAGGCGCTGAAAGCATACACATTAACCGCGAAGGCAATGGTTCGACTGGGCTCACCACAAGCTTAGTGATTAAAACAAGCGTGAATGAGTTTATCGAATCAATACCAAAAGTTTATCAAAACATAAACGGGAAAATTGTTGATGTAAAAACTAAATATGTTTTAACCCATATATCCGAAGGCGAAGCCATTATTAATTTTTTATTTTCAACTTTTAATTCTTCACTCCCCTTAGTGATTGACCCCTGGGTAACCTATTATGGTGGAACTGGTGTTGATTATGGTAACAGGATAGCCACCGATGCATCGGGAAATGTTTATATGACAGGCAGTACCTATAGCACTGCCGGCATCGCTTCAGCAGGGAGCTTTCAAAATATTTATGACGGCGGAGGGGATGCTTTCCTTGTGAAATTTAACGGAGCCGGGGCCCGCCTTTGGGCAACTTACTATGGTGGAACGGGAACTGATTATGGCAACAGCGTAGCCACCGATGCCTCGGGCAATGTATATTTAACCGGCCAAACCAACAGCACTGCCGGCATCGCTGCCGGGGGCTTTCAAAATATTTTGGGTGGTTTTAATGATGCCTTTCTTGTGAAATTTAATAGCGCAGGAGTTCGTGACTGGGCTACTTATTATGGTGGAACGGAAACTGATTATGGCAATAGCGTAACCACCGATGCCTCGGGAAATGTGTATTTAGCCGGCCAAACCAGAAGCACTGCCGGTATCGCTTCAGCAGGGAGCTTTCAAAATATTTTGGGTGGTTTTAATGATGCCTTTCTTGTGAAATTTAATAGCGCAGGAGTTTGTGACTGGGCTACTTATTATGGTGGAACGGAACCTGATTATGGCTATGGTGTTACGACAGACGGGGCAGGAAATATATATATGACAGGGGGAACCAACAGTACTAGCGGCATTGCCGCAGGTGGATTTCAAAATGTTTTTGGTGGTATTCAGGATGCCTATCTTGTGAAATTTAACGGGGCTGGAAATCGCTTATGGGCAACTTATTACGGTGGAACGAGTAGTGATCAGGGAAGAAGCGTGGCCACCGATGCATCAGGAAATGTGTATATGGCTGGGTTTACTTTTAGTACTGCCGGTATTGCTGCCGGTGGATTTCAAAATGTTTTTGGTGGTATTCAGGATGCCTATCTTGTGAAATTTAACGGGGCTGGAAGTCGCTTATGGGCGAGCTATCTGGGTGGAACGGATCAAGATTATGCACGGTCTGTCGCGGTAGATCAACTTACGAATGACGTTTATGTATCCGGAGATACCTACAGTACAAATTTTCCCACCACTGCATGCGCCTGGCAGCAAAACTTAGCAGGGGGTATTTCGGAAGACGGCTTTGTAACTCATTTTAAGCCCGATGGATCTTTAGTTTGCTCCTCCTATGTTGGCGGTTCGGCAGTACCCAATGATGAGGAGTGCACTATTGCCCTCTATGGCTGCTATGTATATATGACAGGATATACCGGAGGTTCTTACCCTGTTACTCCCGGGGCGCATCAAACTGTTTATGGAGGGGGGCCTTTTGATGCCTTTGTAGCCCAACTGTACAAAAACAGTTGCGGCTTCGATAAAATAGCCACACTTGCCGCTTCGGCAAGCGCAAGTGCTGTATGCAACAATATACCAATAAATTTTACAGGTAATTTTTCTGTTAGCTGTGATAACAGCGTTGTTAGCTATTCCTGGAGTTTCCCCGGCGGCGGCCCCGCTGCTTCAGGCAACCAAAATCCAACAGGTATAGTGTATGCAACACCCGGCAATTATACCGCGCAGCTAAAAGCAAAAACCACCTGCGATAGCGCTGTCAAAGACATAAACATTACTATTAATCCTTGCACAGTGTGTAATTTAGTTGGTCAATTTACCAAAGGCACCGCAAACTGTGCCGGTTGCGGTTGTAAAGAATGGATAATGATAAACGCCACTGGCGGCACAAACCCTTACATTTATACGTGGCCCGATGGATATGATAAAAGATATAAGAATCAACTTTGCCCGGGGAATTACACTATAAAAATTAAAGATAAAAATGGGTGTAGTATAGATGTTAATTTGAGTGCTCCATGATATAATATCTACTTTTCCCAATTGGAGACTGAACACGTAATAATCATCCTTCAACTGGTTTGGTATACATTTGGTTTTACCATAATTTTAGGTTGAAGTTGTCAAAAGTTAAATTTTAATAAGACCCAATGGCTCTATGAACAGGGAAGCTTACACTGCGACAAATTAAAAAAAATCATATTCTACTTTTGAATTAACAACTTTAAACACATCCTATTTTTAAACTCAAATGTTCCACTTTAGCCTGAAGACATATGCGATAACTGTGCTTTGGGGGTTAATATCATTTACACTAAAATCACAAGTTGACTTTAAAAATTCATATCTTTTTTCGGGTTTAAGTTGCCAGCGTGAATTGTCTAATTCAGATTATTTTTTATTGGCATCGAATATGTTTTCCAATAACAAATATTCCAGAACCAATAGCCTGGGTATTCCTGTTTGGTCAAAATTTTTGGCCGAAAGTGCTACTCCAAACACAGAGGCATTAGTTTATTTAAAATGTGTTCAGCAAACTACCGATGGTGGGTTTATTATAACCGGATCCTACCGTACCTCCCCATTTTTTGGAACAGATGAGCATGTTCTTTTAGTTAAAACCGATGGTTTGGGTGTTGTTCAATGGTCGAAAAGTTATGGTGGAAATACGAACGATATAGGCTTGTGGGTGGAGCAGACCGGCGATGGTGGATATATTATTTGCGGATCGAAAAACTTCAGCGCTCTTGGCCCCCTGTATGGAGATATATACATTATTAAGACAGATAATTCAGGGAACCAACAGTGGGATAAAGTATTGACGTTATCCGGTGGTATGGCGAGTGCTCAAAATATTAAACAAACGCTTGATGGGGGTTATATATTAACCGGTAATACCGGGGATGAGCAAGGAAGTAGTAATGTTCATCTTATTAAATTAACTTCCTTAGGTGCAATAACGTGGCAACAGGAATATCATGTTAATTGTCCCGCAGGGTTTGTTTCATCCGGAAGGGAAGTGTGGGAAATACCAACTGGTTATATAATAGGCGGATTTGCTGGTGGCGATGTACTGCCAAGCGAATCTCTGTTTTTAAAAATAAATGCTAACGGAGACATGGGTAAAGTAAATACATATAAAGCTGCTAATGCCTGGGAGCAACTTGGCTTTTCCTCTATTGATGTTACCGGTAACGGTGAATTTGTTGGTACGGGCGGGGGATACCAAACCGGATTTAAGCTTTACCTGATTAAAGCTGACGCCAATCTTAATTTGCTTTGGTCAAGGACGTATAGTTCTTTTTCAATCCAACCAGCCACCGGGATTAGACAAACTGCTGATTTGGGATATGCGCTTGTAGACGGATCTAATTTGTTTTTAAAAACTGATCCGCAAGGTTTAATTCATTGTGAAACACCTAATTTTGTACTGCCATCTTCTGCAATAGCTACCAAGGCTGTTTTATCAACAACGCCTAAAAGCTCAGGTGTACAAAATACACTTTCTTTGGTTTCCACTTCGGTCATAATTTCAAGTAATGTTCTGTGTACTCCATTAGAATTCCAGATCGTGGGTATAGATGTTAAATGTAAAGGTAAAAATACAGGCGCAGCCACTGCAACAGTTGTTTTCGGCACAGCTCCATTTTCATACACATGGTCGCCAATTGGAGGTAACACACAAACAATAAGTAATTTGACAGCCGGTGTATATACAGTAACCATTTCTGATAATACGGGAGCATTATCGTCAAAAACTATTACAATTACAGAGCCGCCATTATTGAGCATTACACTTACCCCGACTGACCTGGCATGCTACAATAATTCAAATGGACAGGTGATTAGCAGCGTACAAGGCGGTACTCCCGCCTATACCTATAGTTGGAATAATGGCTCCACTACAGGCAGTATTACCGGGCTTTCCGAAGGCAATTATGAATTAACGGTAACTGATGCTAATGGATGTAGTGCCATTACAACAACTGTAATAGCCGCCCCTCCACCCTTAAGTGGTCAATTTACCAAAGGCACTGCAAATTGTACGGGTTGTGGTTGCAAAGAATGGATAATTCTAAACGCCACTGGCGGCCTAAGCCCTTACAGTTATACCTGGCCCGACGGATATGATAAAAGATATAAGAATCAACTTTGCCCGGGCAATTACACTATAAAAATTAAAGATAAAAATGGGTGCAGTGCAAATGTTGAGATCAACACTCCATAATTACTGAACAGATATGCAAAATAAGTTTATACTTTATTTATTTCTCTTGCAGCTTGTAACTTTTGCGCAGCGTAACCCGGTTTCAATGGCTGGCGCCGCTGAGCAAACCCGTTCACTTCGCGGCAATGGCCTCTGCTTTACTCCCAACAAAGGCCAGGTAGCCGACATGGATGGCAAACCCTGCCCCGATATTTTATACAAATTAGATGGAGGCAGGGCGGATATTTATTTACGTAAAACCGGCATAAGCTATGTATACAGCAATATGGCTGAAATAATGCACGAAGTACACGAAAAAGTGGAAACATTAATTAATGCCGGAACATTAACCGAAGCCGATGAATATATAAAACAAGATGAATTAATGCGCGATGAAAAAATTAAAGTGCACAGGGTTGATATGGATTTTGCCGGAGCCAATACTAACTGCAGGCTTATTAATGAAAGGGAATTGGATGGATGCAACAACTATTACTACGCCCATTGCCCGCAAGGCATTAACAACGTAAAACAATACAATAAGATAACATACAAAAACATATACAACAACATTGACGTAGCATATGGCGGCAGCGCAGCACATGGTTTAAAATATGACATAATTGTACAACCCCATGCGGATCCCAGCCAAATAAAACTACATTGGAAAGGCGCTGAAAACATATATATAAATCGTGAAGGCCACCTGGTAATTAAAACCAGCGTAAACGAGTTCACCGAGTCAATACCAAAAGTTTATCAGAATATTAACGGGAAAATTGTTGATGTAAAAGCTGAGTATAAGTTAGATATGAGATTTGAGATATTAGATGTGAGAGAAAAAAATAACAATACAAAAAAGTCTCAAATCTCAAATCTCATATCTCATATCTACGAAGTAACCTTTGAACTTGGAACCTGGAACCCGGAACATCCTTTGATCATTGATCCCTGGGCCACTTATTATGGAGGGAGCGCTACAGAATATAGTACGGGAATTGATACAGACAATGCAGGTAACGTTTTTATTGCAGGGTATACTTCTTCAGCGGGTTTCCCGGTTGTCCCTGGCGCATTCCAGGTAGTTTACGGCGGGGTATGGGATGCATTCGTTGTGAAGTTTAATTCTGCAGGAACACGGATTTGGGCAACCTTTTATGGAGGGAGTGATGGTGACAAAGCCTTTGGCATTGCCGCGGATATTTCCGGAAATGTTGTTATCACCGGACAAACTCAATCCTCCGATTTCCCGGTTCTTGGCGGATTCCAAATGTCATTTAAGGGTGGCGGCGCTTTTAATGATGATGCCTTTGTGGCAAAGTTTGATGCTGCCGGAACACGGATTTGGGCAACCTTTTGCGGGGGGATTAAAGGCGATAGATCTTTTGGTATCGCCACAGATATTGCTGGCAACGTGGTTATAACCGGGGAGACTGAGTCAGTCGATTTTCCTGTTTTGAGCGGATTCCAGATGATTTTAGGAGGAAGCTTTGATATTTTTACAGTGAAGTTTAACGCAGCCGGAACGCTCTTGTGGGCTACTTATTATGGGGGAGCTTCATATGATTCGGGTTCCGACATAGCTACGGACCAAAGCGGCAACGTGGTTATTACTGGGCGTACAATATCACCATCAACTGGTTTTCCTATAACCCCCGGTGCATTCCAGATAGCCTTCGGTGGTGGTTTTAATGATGCTTTTGTGGTGAAATTCGATCCATTAGGAACCCGCCTATGGGCCACTTTTTGCGGGGGAAGCGGGGACGACCAGGGACAGGGTATAGCTATAGACATGGCAGACAACGTGCTTATTACAGGATGGACTACTTCGGCTAATTTCCCTGTCCAGAGTGGATTCCAGATGGTCATAGGGGGTATCCGGGATGCCTATTTGGTGAAATTCGATCCATCAGGTACCCGTTTGTGGGCGACTTTTTATGGAACAAGTGTTGATGAAACTGGAAATAGCGTTACAACGGATATAAATAATAACATTTATTTACTGATGGAGGGAGAAGATGTTGCTACCGCTTCGCTTGTTGATGTTTGCAGCTATCAACCGGTATTTAACGGAGGCTCAAGTACAAATCCCAGCGGATCGCCCTTTATCGAAGACCAGCTAATAGTGAAATTTACCCCGGCCGGTAAAAAATTATGTGCAACATATATGGGTGGTACAGGGGAGGATGATCTGGAACCAGGAGGAGGAATAACTGTATATGGTAATTCAATATATATCACTGGTGCTACAGATGGCGGATACCCTGTAACAACAGGTGCTTTCCAAACAACTTATGCCGGCCCTTTTGTTCCGTATTATTCCGGAGGTAGCGATGCCTTTGTAGCCTCATTATGCGCTAATATTTGTGAAGGTAAAGTCCTCGATTTAACCTACACTTCCGGCACTACCAATACATGTATAAATACACCCGTTAAATTTACTCCGGCAATAAATAACTCCTGCGATACCACTGACTATAAATTTCATTGGGAATTTGCCGGAGGCAATCCTGCAAGTTCAGACTCGGTAAAGCCTACCGTAACATTTTCCGGTATCGGTACACACGATGTTAAATTAGTAGTTACCACAATTTGTAAAAAAGATAGTGTTACAAAAGCCAATTATATTACTGTTAACCCATGTGGATGTGCATTAGTCGGGCAATTTACTAAGGGAACAGCCAACTGTACCGGCTGTGGTTGCAAGGAATGGGTAATGGTAACTGCAACAGGCGGCACCAGCCCATATAGTTATACCTGGCCGGGCGGTTACAGCAACAGGTATAAAAACCAGCTTTGCCCGGGTAATTATAGCGTAAATATTAAAGATAAAAACGGGTGTAATATAAATGTTAATTTGAGTGTACCGTGATCATTAGATGGCAAAGGAGAAAGTAATACCGATGGTATAAATGGACTTAGTTCCGTTCCATAAAGGTTTTCCTTTTTTAAGATTGTAGTGATTTTTATTTGTTTATCGTTGTGTTTCCCCGAAGAAAATATCATACCCGAATTTGATTATCATTCCTGTAACAATTACCAGGAAAAGAACACGTACAAACCCGCTCCCTTTTTTAAGGGCCATGCGTGCACCGATCCACGATCCGGCCATGTTGCTTAAGGCTATTGGAATAGCAATATCATAACGGACCTGCCCCATATATATAAAAAAGACAAGCGCTGAAATGTTGGTGGCGCAATTCACCAGCTTGGCAGAAGCGGATCCAATAAGAAAATTAAATCCGAACACACTAATGAATATCATGATCAGGAAACTGCCTGTACCAGGGCCAAAGAACCCGTCGTAAAAACCAAGTGCCGCACCGGTGAGTAATGAATACAGAAGTGTTTTGTTTTTGTCCAGCTTTGGAACGTGATGCAGGCCGAACTCTTTTTTGGTAAATGTATAAATGGCGACTGCAATAAGCAGGCTCAGCACTATGGGTTTGATAACTTCTTTGTTGATCAGGCTTACAACGCTTGCCCCCAGGATGGAAAAAATAAAAGCCGTTATAAGTGCCGGCATCACCGCATCCCATGGGATGCGTGTGTTTTTTGCATAACGGAACGCGGCAACAGATGTGCCTGAAAAGGCTGCAAATTTATTGCTTCCATATACAGTTGCAACAGACAGCTGGGGAAAGAAAATAAAAAACGCGGGCATTTGTATGAGTCCGCCGCCTCCGACTACTGAGTCAATAAAGCCCGCGATGAAAGCGAAAATGGTTAAGAAAATGAGGTCCATTATCAACGAATTGTATCGGGCAGCACTTTTTCTATTTTATATATGGTGCTGGTATTGTTTTCATTGTTTGGGTTTAACCAATGAAGCAATCTGTCCATTGAACCCGGTTCTACAGTAGTTTCGTATTTAAGCGTTGCATAATTTTTCCGGAAATCAGCCACACGTTTATCAAGGTTCTCGGCCTGCATAAAAATCACATAATTGGGCCGTTTAGGAACAGGCACGGTGCGCAAATTAAATTTAAGTGTGTCATGTGTTAATATTTGCGTTACTCCATAAGGAGATATCCATTTTTTCAGATAAAACAAAGGAGGCATCATCCAGTCATTACGATTACTGTCCTCAATGATCAGGTTCTTTACATCGCCCTTTGTTTGCAGGTATAACATCGCCTCTACGCGATTGCGCTTGGAGTAAGAGCAGGTAATGAATAACAGGGATAATATGTTCAATGCCCAAAAAAATATCCAACAGCCTCGCAATAATTTTTGCCGCTTTTGCCAAAAGCCTGACTTATCAATAAATTCATTCCATCCGATAATGCCAAGCATAATGATGAACGGGACGATCGGAAATATAAAGCGCTCTTGTTTATTGGGAAAGTAGGAATGAAAGGCGAGGAAAAGGAATGCAGGCAGAAAGAGCAGTAAATTTTTTCTCCAGAGTTTGAAATAACCAATTAGCAGAAACAGGCTTACCGGCGGAATTAGGATCCCTCCTAATGTAAGGAAGTAATTGTACCAGGGCTGCGTACTGTATGCATAAGGGCTGTGCATATTGTAATTAACGTACTCAAAAAACTCAGCGAAGGGTCGTCCCCAGGTATTGTAGTCAATAAGGCCCTGTATCAATGCCATACAGGAAAAAGCGCCCAGCCCAAACAGAATAGCTGGTTTAAATTGTTTTTTTATCAACAGGTATAATCCGAATCCGCCGACAAAAAACAGGGATTGAAAACGAATTGAAAAAGCAAGGCCCGCAATTAATCCGGCATATAAAAAAGTGGTTTGTTTGTTGTTTGATTCAGCTATAATGATGAGCCAGGTTGCGTATAATAAAAAGGGAACACAAACCACTTCCACGAGGTTGCGTACACTAAGCATCGGCATGAACCAATAAATGGCAAGTAACAAGCCCGCAGTGCGCGCATTTTTTTTGTCGGAATAATGTTCGGTTATTTTATAACCAAGTATGATAGTGATCACCGAAAATACGGCATGCAGAAAACGTATAACATACATTTTAGCGTCAGGATCAGTAAAGCCGATAAGGTTAAATAAGCGGAATAGAAAATAATGTAATCCTACATAAAAAAAACTATGACCGCTTGGCTGAGTGGCGCCGGAGCCGGGGAGCCAATAATTGTAGTCGGAACCATCGGCCCAGGATTGAGCGGCTTCAATGATCAGGAAATGATCGTCGTGCATGCCGAATCCTTTTGAGAAGATAACGGCTAATGCCCTGAAGAAAAGTCCGGCAAAAATGATAAGTTTCAGCGGTTTTTCTTCCCAAAGTTGTTTTAATTGTATCATTTTATTCTTAAGTAATCCCACACTTTCAGAAAAACCTCCCTTAATTTATTTCCTTTCAAATTTATTCTACAATAATTTTACACCTTCGGTGTTTTTGATCGAAATCAATATATTCGATTGAAAATCACACATATTTGTGTCCACACGATAGCTGCCGGCAGGCTGGGATGAGACAAGGGTAGCCTGACGCTTACACAATTTTCAACTTCGCAAACCTTAGCAACAATTGTTTTTGTCCGACAACAGGGAACAAAACCGTTGCCTTGTTATTCGGAAACACTCCTTCCATACTTATTACTTTTCCTGTTCCAAAGCGTTCGTGATGCACTTCCATGCCGGCTTGCAGGTCTTTTAAATTTTCGGGATCGTTATTGCTGCCGGTTGATCGTGAAGCAGCATTTAGTTTAACAAGATTTTTAGGTGGGGATGCTTTTGTTGTTGTAACCTGCTGTGTTTTTTGTTTTCTGACAAATGGTTTAGTCTGAATGCCCCAGGTTTCTTCATGTTCCCTGCTTTGTGGGGCAGGCATTTCACGGTGTTCTTCTGCGAGTTCATCAATAAAACGGCTTGGTTCACAATTTATTAAATTACCCCAGCGATAGCGTGTAACAGCATAACTTAAAGTAACCTGTTTTTCGGCGCGGGTTAAGGCTACATAAAATAGCCGTCTCTCTTCTTCCAACTCCTCGCGCGAGTTAAGAGCCATTTGTGAGGGAAATAAATTCTCTTCCAGGCCCACAATATAAACATAAGGGAATTCAAGGCCTTTGGCCGCATGTATGGTCATCAGCGAAACCCGGTTACGGTCTTCTTCTCCTTCTGTTTTTTTATCCGCATCGGTAAGTAACGCGATGTCCTGCATGAATAGGTCAAGAGATTTGAGATTTGAGATTTGAGATTTGAGACCAGTATTTTCATCGGTTGTGTTTTCTGCTTCCTGCTTCCTGCTTCCTGCCACTTCTTCTAACTCCTGTCTCCTGTCTCCTGTCTCATCTTTTTCTTCGAACTTCGGACTTCGGACTTCGGACTTATCCCCTTCCTCGTCCCCCGCCTCTTGTCCCTCGCCACTTTCTTCAACAAACTCCTTCAACCCATTGAGCAGTTCCTGTATATTTTCATAACCATAACGCCAAAACTTTTTATCATGGCGGCAAAGTCGCTGATTTTACTTGCTGTTCCGGCATTAATGTCCAACTTGAAATCAATAATATTGTCAATGGCTGTCCAGATACTTACATCATTATCTGAAGCGGCGACTATCAGTTTATCTATGGTTGTTTGTCCGATGCCACGTGCAGGGAAGTTGATAATTCGCTTGAGTGATTCTTCATCGTGCGGGTTGATCGCTAAACGGAAGTATGCCAGCAGATCCTTGATTTCTTTGCGATGATAAAATGATAAGCCTCCGTAAATGCGATAGGGGATATTCAGTTTGCGTAAAGCTTCTTCCATAGCACGCGATTGTGCGTTGGTGCGGTACAGTATGGCAAACGCGTCGTTTCTGGCCTGTTTATTCGCCCGTGTTTCAAAAATCGAAGAGGCCACATTTATGCCCTCTTCGTTGTCAGTCAGTGCGCGTGTAACTTTTATCTTTTCACCGGGATCGTTTTCTGTCCATACTTTTTTATCCAGCTGTTCCTTATTGTTCGCGATAACACTGTTTGCCGCACCGACAATGGTTTTTGTTGAACGGTAGTTTTGTTCCAGTTTAAATGTCTTCAGGTCAGGGTAATCTTTTTCAAAATTCAGAATATTCTGAATGTTCGCGCCGCGGAACGCGTAAATGCTTTGCGCGTCGTCACCAACCACACAAATATTTTCAAAACGTGCGGCCAGCTGTTTAACAATAACGTATTGAGAAAAGTTAGTATCCTGGTACTCGTCAACTAAAATATATTTGAACTTTTCCTGGTATTTGTGAAGTACATCAGGAAAGTCACGCAGCAGTACGTTTGTTTTAAAAAGAAGATCGTCAAAATCCATAGCCCCTGCTTTAAAGCAACGGTTGCTGTATTTGCTGTATATCTCTCCTATCCGTGGCTTGGCGCTCATCCTGTCTTCTTCAGTAATGCGGTCGTTGAGGTTATATGCCTGGGCCGATATCAGCATGTTTTTAGCCGCCGAAATACGATTGTATACCAGGGAGGGTTTATAGATCTTTTCATCCAGTCCGAGTTCTTTGGTAATATCCTTCAGCAGACCTTTGGAATCCTCTGTGTCGTAGATGGTGAAATTTTTGGGGTATCCTATTTTGTCCGCTTCAACGCGTAATATTTTCGCGAAAACCGAATGGAAGGTGCCCATCCATAAATTACGGGCATTGTTACCGGTAATCTTTGCAATTCGCTCCTTCATTTCACGCGCGGCCTTGTTAGTGAATGTGAGAGCAAGTATGTTGAAAGGGTCAATTCCTTTCTCTATGAGGTGTGCCACACGATAGGTAAGAACACGTGTTTTCCCTGAACCTGCTCCTGCAATGATCATAACGGGGCCTTCAGTGCATTCAACAGCTTGCCGCTGCACCGGGTTTAATTCATCGAGGTAGTTTTTTTTTGTCATGCAAAAATAGTGCGATGCGTAGCAATCATTAATAGTTTTCAAAAATAACTCTTTTGTTCATTGTTGTCAGTTTTGTTGATAAAATAGTTATGAAATTGATTACCTAGAAGTCAAGGGCAAATGTATGTCCATATAATGTGGAGATTTTATGTGTATTTTTAAGTTAATTTGCTAAGCAATATAGCATCATCAGCGGTCTTAAATGAGGCAAAGTTTTATCATTACAGTCGTTTTTATATCGGGAAATTTATTTGCCGCAGGTAATTTTGAGAAGTCTGCGCGAACTACTACTGCTCATCCGGGCGGTCATGAGGCTGAGCGGGGAAATGGGTTGTGCTTTACAAAAAATAATGGACAGATAATTGATATGGGTGGTAATCTTTGCCCCGAAGTGCTGTACAAAGGGAATGCAGGCGAAGCACAGATATATCTGCGTAAAACCGGTCTCAGTTATGTGCTGGGTGATTTGGGAGAGATAATGCATGAAGCTGACGAACGGGAGGAAGAGATAGAAAGAAACAATAGAAATGATGAGCAAAATAACCAGGCTGCCGTCAGGAATGTAAAACAAGAACGTATAGCAAACCAAAAGCTGAACTTCCATCGTGTGGATGTTGACTTTATAAACTGTAACCGGGACCCGGAGATATATGAGAGAGATCAGTTGGAGGGTTATTCTAATTATTATTATCCACATTGTCCGCAGGGAATACTGAAAGTGAATTCATATAATGAAGTGATTATAAAGAATATTTATAACAATATAGATTTGAAATATTACGGGGCAAAAGGGCAGGCTTGCCAGCCGGAGGGCACCCCGGCTCGCAGGCAGGGGTTAAAATATGATATAATAGTAAAACCGGGAGGAAATCCGGATCAGATAAAGTTAAAGTATAGCGGAGCGGATGAGGTGGAAATAAAAGATGGAGAATTAAGAATTAAAAACTCCATTGCAGAAATGACGGAAGTATTGCCAAAGGTTTATCAAAATATAAATGGGAAAATTATTGATGTAAAAACGGAATACAGGCTTGAGTATTTATCAAACAATGAGGTGATCGTTCATTTTTTATTTTCAATTTTTAATTCTTCATTTCCTTTGGTGGTTGACCCCTGGATCACTTATTACGGTGGCAGTGATGTTGAGCAAGGGCAGGGCATAGACACGGATAATAATGGGAATATAGTGATTACGGGGGCAACGTCTTCATTCGATTTTCCCGTAACTGCCGGGGCGTTTCAAGTAGTTCAAAAGTCATTTTCTAATGCCTTTGTGGTAAAGTTTAATAATGCAGGTAACCGTTTATGGGCCACCTATTATGGAGGAACATTTGGTGAAGAAGGCAGAGGTATTTGTGTTGATAAAAGCGGGAGCAATGAAATATCCATTACAGGTATTACTTACTCGACTGATTTTCCGGTAACGGCCGGGGCGTTCCAGGGTGTTTCCGGTGGTGGTACTTCGGATGCATTTGTGGTAAAATTTAACCCTGCAGGAGCCCGTTTATGGGCGACTTTTTATGGAGGTAGTTCAGGAGATTATGGGGTTGGGGTAGTTGCTGATATAGGTGGAAATATAGCTATAACAGGCTGTACAGAATCGACAAATTTTCCTGTTACGGGAGGAGCATTTCAGCTGACAAAGGCCGGACTGTGGGATGCTTTTGTTGTGAAATTTAATTCTGCCGGCAACCGCTTATGGGCCACCTATTATGGAGGAACTGCCGATGAATATATGTATAATGCGATAAGCACAGATAGCAGTGGGAATTTCATAATAACGGGACAAACAAAGTCGGCAAATTTTCCTGTATCAGCAGGGGCGTTTCAGTTAGCGCTTAACGGAATAAAGGAAGATGCGTATATAGTCAAATTTAATCCGGCAGGCGGACGCTTATGGGCCACTTATTATGGAGGCAGCGATTTTGACTTTGGTCAAAGTGTAACAACTGACAATATCGGGAATGTTATAGTTTCCGGATTGACCTATTCTCCTGATCTTCCTGTAACGGCAGGTGCGTTTCAAATCATTCGGAAAGGAGCGTCAGATGCCTTTATAATAAAATTTGATCCGGCCGGGAATCGTTTATGGTCGACTTATTATGGAGGTACTGCCGGCAGGGAAGAGGGTAATGGCGTAATTACGGATGGCAATAATGACATTTATCTGGGAGGAGATACATATTCATCTGATATGCCAATCGGCACCTGTGCATTCCAGTCTGTTTTCGGCGGGAAGGAAGATCTGTTCTTTGCTCATTTCGACCCTAACGGGCAATTTATTTGTTCAACCTATGTCGGGGGAAATTCTGTGCAGGATGATGAAACATTACCCGGTAATTGTATAGCCATATATAAGAACACTGTTTTCTTATTGGGATATGCATTTCCCGTTTTTCCTGTAACTCCGGGCGCATTTCAAACGACAAATGCCGGAAGTTATGATCTTGTGATCGCATCGCTATGTGCTTCCATGTGCGGATCACCAACAGTTGGCACCATAGCATTTACAAACAACAACGGCTTTTGTCCCAATTCAGCGCAAAATTTTAATGGAAGCTATACCACAAGCTGCTCCGGTGCTGTTCCTGTTTATAGCTGGACATTCGCAGGTGGCACACCCAATTTTTCCGCCCAACAAAATCCTTCAGGTATTATATATGCTGTTGCCGGAACCTATGCTGTAAAACTGGTTGTTGATGACGGGTGTAATAAAGATTCGTTAACTGAAAATATTGTTGTTAACAGCTGCGCGTGTTCTTTATCAGCTCAAAGCACTGTTTTAAGTAACCCGGCATGCAGTGTCGGAACAGGTTCTGTATCAGTAACAATAAGTAATGGCAGCGGACCTTATACTTATAGCTGGAGTACAGGAGTGAGTGCCATAAGCACTTTCGCCACATATCAATTCAATGGTATAACTGCCGGTTCTTATACAATTACAGTTACCGATGCAGGCAGCTGTATCTCAACTGTAACAGCTGTAATAATTTCGCCTTCCGCTTTGGCTGGACAATTTGTAAAAGGTACAGCCAACTGTGCAGGTTGTGGCTGCAAGGAGTGGATAATGACCACGGCTACGGGAGGAACAACTCCGTATACTTATACATGGTCGGATGGATATATAAACCGGTATAAAAATCAACTTTGTCCGGGCAATTACACTATAAATATTAAAGACAAAAATGGGTGTGGTATTAATGTTAATCTAACGGTTCCATGAGTTTTTAGTGAATAATAGTGATACATTTTGATGAAAAATAAATTAGTAAAAACAAAAATCAAGTTAATTTATTCGGGCTTTAAACTGTTTTGTATATTTTGCCAACGCGTCCGGATGAAATTTTTCATAAACAAATTCTTTGTATTTTCTATTAGTCATTTCTGCCTCTGCCCAATCAGAAAAATTGAAATTATAAAAATACGTTGCAAGCATTATTTTTTGCTTTTCAAGTTTTTCGAGGGCTAATTTAAATGTCAAAAAATGTGATCGCCTTTCATCCTCTTTAGTAATCAAAATAATATTAGTGAAGAATGAAAGGAATAGTCTTTCCATTTTATCCATGCCCTCATTGCTGTTGAAAGATCGTACTGCGTTTTTTAAGAATGATTCAAGATAATCAAAATTACGAAGTTTGTAATGCGTAATCATATAAAGTAAGCGTGCCGTTTTATGTAAATCTTTACGAATATTTTTTCTTGATCCGGATAGGAAATGATTCAAAAACCTAAGTGCTGTTTTGTATTCCTCAAACGCAAAATAGTAAATAAACAAGTGTAAATTAAATACCATCCGATATACCTCACTCAGTTTTTTGTTTTCAAGCAACTTGTTTGCCTCATTCACTAATGGCAGGGAATTCTCAAATTCTCCGGTATGCTTATGCAAACTCATTTCAGCACTAACCAGGCGTTCGCGCACACGTATTCGACCTTCTACAGAGCGCATTTTCAATAGTTTCATTTTCTCTATGTTAAGAAGAACTCTCTTGAAATCATTACGCCCCAATAAAACAACATTAAGATTGTTTAGCATAGAAATGTATAAATTACAATAATCTCCGATCAGATGCGGGTTTTTGTCAAATAACATATCCAGCTTCATCAAATGTTTGAAAGTTTTTTCAGATTTATTTACGGAGAATAAATAGCCGCTCCAGACGTGGTGATATAATATTTTAGCATGTATGGAAAGTAAATCTCCTTCTTTTATTTGACTCGGTGACTTGAAAATGGTTTTTTGTTCTAGTTCTGTCACCCATTCTGTTTTCAATTGGACGAAATTATTATACGCAATTTTTTGCAGGTAAAATATCTGTTCTTGCTGTTCCCATAATTTTTGCTTCATTCTATAGTACTTCTCTGCCTTTTCTTTTATTTTTTTGATTTGCAGTTGTCCTTGAAGTGCTCGTAATTCAATATCCAAAAGTTCAATGGTCTTAAGCTTAAGTTCGTGTTTGTTAGCAATTGATAAGGCTTTAAGAGTAATATTTTCACATTGATCGAATAATTCTTTATCAAGTAAAAGATTAGCCTGTTGTATTTTATCTGCCAACAACATGTCTGTAGAGGTTTCAAAGTGAAAATTTTTGAGTGTGCGTAAAATCAAATGATATAGATAAAGCTTAGTCACGGCAAAATTCTTCTTCAAAGAATAATTTACCAAATCTCTTTTGATGGCTTTTTCATCATATTCTATTTGAGCAGCGATCATATCAAAGAGTGTAAGATAATTGCTGCTATCCCCAATTGCATTTTTCCTTAATGACAGTTTTATATATCTCTTTTCCGACATATTTAGAGATTTTATTAATGTAAACAGATAATTTTTTTTCAAAACAGAGAATTAATATTTTTATTAAAATTAATGCTTTTATTGATTGAAAATGCATATAATGTTAAAATCAGAAAATTAATAATTCATAGAAAGATGTTTTGTAGAATATTATATGTAGGGATATATTGCATGTTATATCATTTCAGTGAATCCTTTGATTCACATTATTGAATTTTAAAATATAATGACATCCCAAAAATCACATTTGACGTTACTTTTAATTATGTTTCTTTCTTTTCTGTTACTTTCCTGTTGTTTTTCCGCTAACCGATACTGGGTATCAGTGGGAGCCTCCAGCTGGAACAATACAGCTAACTGGTCTGCCAGTTCAAATGGAGCGGGAGGTGCATCGGTTCCGGGGTCGGGTGATATTGCTATTTTTGATGGCGGCGCAGGAACCAAAAATGGCAATTGTAGTATTGATGCTGCGGTTAATGTAGCGGGCTTTTCAATAGCCGGATATACCGGCACTGTTTCACAAGGCACGAATACCATTACCGTTGGAAGTTCGAATTTTAGTGTATCAAGTGGTGCGTTTACAGGAGGCTCTTCTGCCATTACTATTAATGTAGGGACGTTTACTTTGTCAGGGGGGAATTTTACTGGTACATCCGGAATTTTTTCTATTGGTGGAACATGGACCACCAGCCCAACGTTATTTACTCATAGTGCCGGCACATTTAATCATAACAATGGTACACTTACCCTTAATCCCGGAAGCTCTCCCTGCGCGACCCGTACATTTACTATTGACCTGTTAACATCTACAAGCTTTTATAACTTTACCATTAATGCTACAGGAACCTGCGGCGCTTTCACCATAATAGCTACTGCTGTAGGTGATACTATTGATGTTTCCAATGATCTTTCTTACACGAATGGAGTATCTAATGCTAAGATTGAAGCAAGGGGCACTGTAACAGTCGGCTCCGGTTTTGATGGGGGTACAGGGGAGTTAATTTTTGCAGGCGGTAATAATCAAAATTTTGATCTGACCGGTGCTGCCGGTCTTTTTGATGGAAATATAACGATCAATAAGACGGGAAACAACATCACTTTGTTATCCGGTTGTTTGTTAAATTATTTTGGTCAAACACTTACGTTTGTTAAAGGTATTCTTATAACCGATCCTATAACCAGTCCTGTCAATATTCTTAAGTTTGGTAGTGGCGTGATGGTATCAGGGGCAAACAATAACAGTTTTATTTCCGGAGCTTGTTCTAAAATAGGAACCGATCCATTTACATTTCCGGTTGGAAAGGGAAGTTATTATCGTCCAATCGCTATTTCTATTTCTAACACGTGTTGTGGAAATGGTCTTGAGTTTATGACTGAATACTATAATGCAGATTCTCACCCTATGTACTCACATTATTCTAAAGTGAGTACAATAGATAACATAAGTCAGTGTGAATATTGGATTTTAAACCGAGATCAAGCGTCCGGGTCTGGCGATGCGACGGTTACTTTATCCTGGAACACAATAGCGCTGCCGTTATGTAATGTAGCTTCATTGACTGACCTTACTGTTGCAAAGTGGGACGGAACAAAGTGGCAGGATTATGGTAATGGCGGCACAACCGGCAGCACCACTTCCGGTACAGTTGTTTCAAGTGCCGCGGTTACAAGTTTTAGTCCATTTGCCCTTGCTTCAATCTCACAGGTAAATTGGCTTCCAATTGAATTACTTGGATTTACCGCGGTATCTGAAAAGTCATTTGTAAAACTCAACTGGTCAACAGCCACAGAAACTAATAATGATTATTTTACCGTTGAGCGTTCGGGGAATGGTTCAAATTACGACTTAGTGCAAACAATAAAGGGCGCCGGTAACAATACAACAAAATTGGAATATGAATTAATTGATTCGAAGCCGCTAAAAGGAATAAATTACTACCGGCTGAAGCAAACTGACTATGATGGAAAACATAATTAGCGGAGATTTTATCAAAAATAATTGTATTAGAGAAACATAGTGAAAATATTGTAGCGATTGATCCTTCCAATACACTTTCACCCGGTGTTTATATTATTTCCGCAACATCCGATAACTCTATTTATAAACAAAAATTGATCGTCAATAAATAATGCATGGAAATTATAGCGCAATTTAATAAAATAAATATGCCACATCCCGTTAGGGTAAAAACATATTTCTTTAATACAATATTTTTTATTGTAAGCAATTTGCTTGCTTTTGCCGCCAATAATAATAAAACCGGTACGCCCGATTCTAAAGAACAAATCCGGCATTGGATGCAGAATCAATCGGTTAAATTTTTGGAAAACAAAGGCCAAATGACAGACATGGAAGGGAATCCTGTGCCTTTTGTATTGTTTAAAGCAGAAGTACCTGGTCTGGATATGTATATAACCGAAAGGGGAATCACCTATACTTTTCTTCAGGCAGAAGAAAAGGAAGACGAACAAACTGAAAGGGAAAACAAAGTAAAGATGTTTACGGAGAGTGATGAAAATATCATTTTCAAATGGGAGCGGGTGGATATGGAACTGAAAGACGCAAGTATAAAAAAGGAAAATGTCTGTAAAGAAAATCCTTCTACAAGCGACTATAATTATTTCTACGGGCATTGTCCCGAAGGTATTTACGGAGTAAAGCAATTTGACAAAATTGTCATCCGGAAAATTTATCCGGGAATAGACTGGGTATTATATAATTCCAGTGATAAAGGATTTAAGTACGATTTTATTGTTCATCCCGGGGCCGATCCTAACCAGATACAACTTGTTTACTCATCACTAAACCAATTGAAATTAAACAACCATGGTGAAATAAAACTTAAAACCGATAGAGGTACACTAACTGAAAATGCCCCTTATAGTTATATCCAGGAAACCGATCAGGAAGTAGCAAGCAAGTTTCAATTAACAAGTACCAAACAGTGCGATGATTATTACCAAACTACTATTACCTTTTCCTTTATTACTTCATCATTAAATCATCTTTCTACATTAATAATTGATCCGCAATTAACCTGGGGTACACTTATTGGTGGAAACTCAGCAGATGGTATAATGAGTATGGATTGTGATGCAAGTGGAAACATATATGTTGCTGGGTACACGACTTCAACAAACTTTCCAACACAATCATCGGGTAGTGCATATTTCCAAGGAGTATCAGGATCGCCAACTGATGCTTTTATTGTCAACTTTTCGAATTCGGGAATTTTAAATTGGGCAACTTATTACGGAGGGAGTAACTCTGATTATGCAATATCTATAGAAATTGATATTTCAGGAAATATCTATGTTGCCGGATATAGCGCTTCATTCGATTTTCCTGCCCAGGCATGGGGTTCTGCTTATTTTGATAATGTTTTAGGCTCATCAGGAAGTGATGTGTTTATTCTTAGGTTTTCCAATACAGGAGCCAGGGATTGGGCCACTTTATACGGTGGAAATAATTTTGATAATGGATACTCAATAGATAGTGATGTTTTAGGGAACATATATATTACCGGGAGCACCCGATCAATTGATTTTCCTGTACAGTCATGGGGAGGCGCTTATTTTAATTCGGCATTAGGAGGAGCACAGGATGGATTTGTTCTTCGTTTTTCAGCTACCGGTAACTGCGATTGGGCTACCTATTATGGAGGAAGTGGTGCTGACAATGGCTATTCAATAAAAACCAATGCTTCAGGAAATATTTATATAACGGGAATTACAAGTTCAACCGATTTTCCTATCCAGGCCGGAACAGGACCATTCCTTGGCGCCTATTTGGATGCTGTATTTGGAGGAGGAGGATTTGGAGATGCATTTATTCTTAGGTTTTCAAATGCCGGAATTAGGGAATGGGCGACTTTCTATGGAGGAAGTAATAGTGATGAAGGTCATTCCATTACCATAGATGTATCCGGTAATATGTTTTTAATGGGAGTTACAAAATCTTCGGATTTTCCAACTCAAAATGCAGGAACTTATTTTGATGGTGCATTAGGTGGTACACAAGATGTTTTTATTTTAAAATTCGATAATGCCGGCATTCGTCAATGGGCCACCTATTATGGAGGGAGCAACGATGAAATCCGAGCCTTTTATGAAACATTCGACAATATTCAAACGGATAATTGTGGTAATTTATATGTTTCATTTGACACCAGATCTACAGACATTACTACACTAAATCCTGGTTGCGGAACTTATTTTGATGGCATTTTTGGAGCAGGAACAGGGTCTCCTCCTCCATTCGATATATTCATTACAAAATTTACAAGTAATGGGCAGCTATTATGGGCATCATACATCGGAAGCAATGGTGAAGATTTGCGTTATTCTCTTACAATTGATAATGATCGAAATTTATTTCTGGCTGGGGAATTTTTGAATTATACTTCAGGTACAGCGTTACCATTGTTTAATCCCGGAGGATCGGCGTATTTCGATAACACACCGAATGGACTTGACGATTCTTTCATTTTGAAATTTACCCCCGTTTTACCTACTTATACATCTACGCAGGTTAATATATCGTCCTGTGCCTGTGATGGCACCGCAACAGTAACCGTAACAAATTGTGGAGCTCTGCCATTAAATTACATATGGAGTAATGGTAATAATACGATCAACAGTTCAAGTGCTGCAAATACTATAACAAACCTGTGTCCTGGCCCTTATTGGGTAGAAGTAACTGATGCGACATGCAACAGAGATACCATTTATTATAGTCTCACAGGAAGTGCCGGAAGTTTAAACTTAATAAGTAATCAAAATGCCAACTGTTCTGGATTGGGTAGCGCCACTATAACAGCCACAAATGGTACTGCAGCTTATACCTATTTCTGGAATAACGGACAAACCGCGCAAACAGCCACTGGGCTTACTACGGGCAACTATACAGTAACCGTAACTGATTCAAAAGGCTGCACCGCAAGTTCTACCGCTGCAATAATTTCACTACCTGCTTTAACAGGCCAATTTACCAAAGGCACCGCCAGTTGCACCACCTGCGGCTGTAAAGAGTGGATAATGGTAACTGCCGCAGGCGGCACAAGCCCATACACTTATTTATGGCCGGATGGATCTGCCAGGAGATACAAAAATCAGCTGTGCCCGGGTGCTTATACTATAAATATTAAAGATAAAACCGGCTGTAACATAAATATTGATCTTGCAGTACCCTGATGCAATTTTCAATTCTTATTTCTTTTTTTTTCTTTTAAAATCTCTGTGAACATCCTGTTGGTGATTTTTGAATCCAGCCAGCATTTAAAATCAATAAATATTTTTTCAGTTAAATAGGTAAAAGAAAAATTTCTATCATTTAAAAGTAGTTCATTTATTTTGTCCATGTATTTTTGCATCGTTTTTATTCTGCCTGAAAAATCATTGACGATTTCATTAAAGAATGCTATGACTATTTTTTCATACCCCAGTGCGGAATAATGTTTTTCGAAATATCGCTCTGTTCTTTTTAAGTTATAATCTAGAACATCCAGATCATCCGTTTCATAATTTACAAATAACCGGAGAAGCAGCATATTGGCATATGTTTCAGGATAAATTTTGTATAACTCATTGTCATTTAATATTTTGTTAATGGTGGAAGTGCAATTATTCCAGTCTCTTTTCATAAAAAAATAAAAGGATATCATTTCATTGCAAACAACTAATATGTTGTAAGGTAATTTTTTTTCGATCAGATAAAATTGATGAAGGTGGGAATGAAAATCCGGGGACTCAACCCCTCTCCTTGTAATATTTACAGCTGAAATAAGGAAACAAAGAGATTGATAAAGTTCATTGTATAGTTTATGAAGAATATGGCCCTTTCGTATATTAAACTTTCTTCGAAGTAAAACGTAAGATTTAAAGAGGGTATAAAGATCATCAAGAAAATTTGCGTTTATTGCACCTGCGATCAGGTTATAGATTTGTACCATATTACTTCTTTCCCTGGCATTTTGTTGTGTCTGAGAGAAGGGTTCCATATTTTCCTCTTCCTTATTTTTTTTAAGAATTACTTCCATGCTTTTTTTAGCGTAAAAATAACTTTGAGAATAATTTAGTTCGATGTGTCTATAATATGCACTTAAAAATTGATAATAGTGTAATTTCTGATGAAAAGTTGTCAGGTGCTTTTCGTCGGATAAACATTCATCGATGCTTAAGCCGGCCATAAATTCCGGTGCCTGTATTGTCTTATCCGAATGCTCCAAGCAACGGAATAAAATGGAATATTTTTTTTCTAAATACGCCTGATTTAACGCCCGGTAAGACTCCGTATAAAAAGTGTAACTTTTCCTTTGCTCTGCTTTTTCTCCGATAATATTATCCAGTTTAGAATTAATAATGGGCGCATATTCTATCCAACTATTTTCTTTGCATAGATCCAATGCCTGGATCAATTTTTTTTTGGTCGCTTTAATTAATCCTTTTGTGTGAAACTGTTCTGCGATGGTTATTAATTTAAGTAAATAGGTTTTGCTTTTCTTATCGGAATTACCGCAATATATTTTATCCGTGAGGTATTCGAGCAAGTATTTTTTGAGACCCGGATACCATTTGGGGTTTCCTAATTTTTTTTGAATTAAAGCTTCATCAAAAAAATTTTGTTTATCAATAATATCATATAGCAGTACTATTTTTTTATTCTTGTTAGTAAGGGACATTTCTTTCCTGATACGCTTTTTCTCCTGCGTGCTAAGAGATTTTACAAGATCGTGCAATTCGGAAGAGTAGGTTTTCACAGGTGTAATATTTAAATTTTTACCTCTTTACTAACAGCATTAATATATTATTAAATATTTGATAATCAGTCAATTGAAAAATTATTATGCTTTTACTAACAAAATTAATACAAATATATGTTTATGAATCCGGATTCTATTGAAATACTTTTAAATAAAGCAAACAGACAGAAACCTAATCATCAGACACATGAAAACAGAAGAACAAGAAGCACTAATAGCCGCAAACCCTAATGTGCCAAACTACAGAGTTCAGGAGGCGGTAACAACACATCAGTTAGATGTAGTTTATCGGTTACGGTATAAAGTATTTGTTGAGGATGATAAAAAATTTAATAAGGCAAATTTTTCGGATGAAAAGTTAAACGACAAGTTCGATACACATAAAGGAACAGTGAACTTGCTGGCAAGTAATGGTGAAAAATACATCGGAACAATACGTACAACAATCATTGAAAATCCCGGACAGGAATTGCCCTGCGATCAGTATCATGAAGAGTATAAAAAATTACGTTCCAAGCTTCAGGGCAGATTTGCGGGTGTAGGTATGTTGGCCATAAATAAGCCAAATTGCAGCGTAAAACTTTTATATTCCCTGATAAAAGAAGCGCTTAAAGTAGGTAATGATCGCAAGGTAGATTACGCGTTTTTTCCGGTAAATTATAAACTGCAGCCAACAATGGAACGCTTGGGAGCGATACTGGTAGGCGAAATAAAATACAATGAGCATATAGGAAATTACATCGCGCCGATGATGTTAGAGGTGAAAAAAATGGCCCGGCGATTTGGTATTAAAGGGTATTATGAGTAATGCGAAATCAATTCATCTCACAATCTTAACGAAACAATTTTATGCGCCACTGTAAAAAATGTCTGCTGCCGGAATCCGTTCCAGGGTCCAACATAAACGCTGATAATGTGTGTGAATATTGTTTTGCCCCTAAGCAATCACACCTGGCTCCCTGGGATAAAAACAGGGCTCAATTTGAAAATGATCTGGAAGAAACCATCCGAAACAGCAAAGGTAAAGCGGAGTATGATGCTGTTGTTTGTCTTAGCGGAGGGAAAGACAGTCTTTACCTGCTTTATCGTTTAAAGGTGGAGTATGGGCTGAAAATTTTAGCCTTCACAACGGATATAAATATACCTGCTATTGCATGGGATAATATAAAACGAACAATAGCTAAACTTGAAATCGATCATCTGGTTTACCGTCCTAGCGACGCATTCTACAGAAAGCTGTTCAGTTACATTTTGCGGCACCAGGAACAAAGGGGGGCCGTATATTCACTGTCGTATGTTTATGCTCCACTCTTTGAAGGTGATGCGCTTCAATTAGCAACGGATAAAAAAATTCCTTTGGTTTTTGCAGGCTATTCTCCGGGCCAACCTGAACCTGAACGTATGATCTATGAATTTTCCAAAGAGCTTATCGCTGATACAGATTGGACACCTCCACATTTAAAAGCATGCGGAGAATTTACTGAGCAGGAACTTTCCCGCTTTTGGAACCCCCATCGCTATCCAGAGGGTACCATATTTCCAAGATACATTGCGCCCTTCCATGCATGGAACTATAATCAGGAGGAAGTAATGAAAAAGGTTGTTGAGCTCGGCCTTGTTAAAAATTCAAAACACGCGAGTCCGATTTTCAGCAACTATCCGATTCAATGGCTCCTGATGTATTCAGACCTCGCGCATTTCGGGTATAATCCCTATATCCCTGAATTTTCAGCGCTTATACGTGAAGGAAAAGCAAGCCTTACTTATTGGAAGTTTATGGCGCCGTTTGTTGATTTTATGATAAAAAATAAAATTTTTATGGGACAGTTTGTCACTAAATCTATGGAGTGGCTTACCCTTAAACCTGATCAACTAAAGATCACTTTGCCAAAAGGGGCTTATGATCCACCTGTTTCTGTAGTCAATAGTCACACCAGTATGGTTAGTACTAAATAAAAATCCTAACATCATGGAAAGCATATTAACTATTCCGGAGTTTTTAACTGAACAGGTGCAGCGCTTTCCAGCAAAGAAAGTTGCGATGTATAAAAACGCGGAAGTAGCGGTTTGGTGGGATCTTAATTGGACTGCCTATTATGAAAAACTAAAAAGCGCGGCGGAGCTTTTATTATCGTTAAACATTTTATTATCATTTTGGTTTGGTATAACTGTAATACTTATAGTTTCGGTGCCTCAATATTGCTTTTCCAACAATATCAATGTGGCTAATGTACGCTTAACCGGTCAAAATACCATTTCGGATTATACCCACGTGCAGTTTGATATCAGTTGGGACAACTCTTGGCGCACCTCTTCAGGTACCTCTAATTGGGATGCCGCCTGGGTATTTGTAAAATACCGTTTAGAAGGAGAAACCACCTGGAACCACGCTACCTTAAATTGGGCGGATGGCACAGGCAGCGGAGATGGACATACCCCCCCCCCCAACAGCAATATAACCACCAGTAACGACAATGGTGCCAATGGTGCGTATGGCATTTTTATATATCGTAATGCCGATATGGCACAGGGTAGTGTAAGTTATACCGGAACACAACTTCGTTGGAATTACGGTGTAGATGGATTAATAGACGTCGATAAAGTAGAACTATGCGTATTTGCCATAGAAATGGTATATGTGCCGCAAGCAAGTTTTTATGTAGGTAGTGGCGGTACAGAAAGCGGAGCATTTTATACTTACCCCACTACTACCAATCCTTACCAAATAACTAGCGAGGGAGCCATTACCGTAGGTACTACCGCAGGCAACCTCTACTACCCAAATCCATCTACTTCCTCTGGCGACCAAACAGGACCTATCCCTGCAGCATTCCCCAAGGGTTATAACGCCTTTTACTGTATGAAATACGAAATTACACAAGCACAATATGTGGCATTTTTAAACAAATTAACACGCGACCAACAAAATACCAGGACAGCTACTGGCCTTGCCCCCGGAACTACCGCTGTTACAAACAGGTATGTTATGTCCAATAATTCGACTTTGCAATATCGTAATGGAATTCGTTGTGATGCAACAATACATACATCTGATCCTATTACCTTTTATTGCGATCTTGATGGTGATGGCACTGGCGATGAAACTAATGACGGGCAAAGCATTGCCTGCAATTATTTAAGTTGGGCAGACCTTGCCGCTTATTTGGACTGGACAGCTCTGCGCCCTATGACCGAATTGGAATACGAAAAAGCCGCCAGAGGCACACTTGCCACTGTTGCAAATGAATACGCATGGGGCAGCGCATCTGTTACACAAGCAACAGGCATTAGCAATGCCGGCTTAACCAACGAAACTTCCAGTAATGGAGCTGCCAACTGTGATTATGGCTTTCATGCAAGTGTACAAGGACCTATGCGGGTAGGCAATTTCGGGCAAGGAGTAAATACACGAGTAGGTGTAGGAGCAAGTTATTACGGCATTATGGAACTCAGCGGCAACTTGTGGAAACGCTGTGTAACGGTTGGCAATGCCACAGGCAGGGCTTTTACAGGCATCCATGGCAATGGTATAATAAGCGCATCGGGCAATGCCGATGCAAGTAACTGGCCAGGTACCGATGCCATAGGCACTGACATGCGTGGCGGTAATTATAGCACTGCTACAAGTTACCTGCGTGTGTCCGACCGCTACTTCGGAGCTCTCACAAACCTCAGTCGTTCCAACGTTTTCGGTTGTCGTGGTGTTCGTGTGGCGCCTTAGCCGGGGTTGTTTTTATTATTTATCAACCAATTAAAATCATGAGAGTAAATCTATTGTTTTTTGTATTAATGGGATGTTTTTCAAATACCTTTTCCCAAATTTATTCGGTAGGAAACGATGATGGCTTTTCGTTTAGTTGTGTTGGCTCTGTGGGTAGTGAAGTGCCTTTACCAATTGGGTTACTTTCGTTTGAAGCGAAATGCAATAACCGAAAAGTAAATTTAATGTGGGCAACGGCATCAGAAATAAATAACGATTATTTTACCATTGAACGAACTATAGATGGTGTTAACTTTGAAATTATTGGCATCATTGATGGTACTGGCAACAGCAGCCAAACCATGTCTTATACTTTTGCCCATAATGAACCATTGAATGGAACTTCGTACTACCGTTTAAAACAAACCGACTTTAACGGGCAGTATAACTATTTTAATTTAGTGGCGGTTAGTTGCAATAGAATTACAGAATTTACTATTTACCCCACCCCAGGCACAGGAACATTCATTATTGAGGGAGCAGAACAAAATAGTAATGTGATTATTACGGATGTTCTGGGACAAATTATTTTTAAAACTAAAATTATCGGAGAAAAAACAGGGCTTGATTTAAGCAACCAACAAACCGGAATTTATTTTATTCAATTAATCCCGCTATCTATCTGTCCCGAATACATACTTGAGGCAAAAAAAATTATCATCAACAAATAAATTTTTAATAAAAAACAACAGGAAACTAATTCTAAATAAAAATTTCAACATCATGGAAAGCATATTAACTATTCCGGAGTTTTTAACTGAACAGGTGCAGCGCTTTCCAGCAAAGAAAGTTGCAATGTATAAAAACGCGGAAGTAGGGGTTTGGTCGGATCTTAACTGGACTGCCTATTATGAAAAAATAAAAAGCGCGGCGGAACTTTTATTAGCGTTAAACATTAAAACTGAAGATCGGGTAGTAATTATTTTACCGACTTCCATTCAATGGGATTTATTTGAAAAAGCCTGTTTACTGATTGGCGCAACCATTGTCGGTATTGAAACGCATGCCCGGCCCGATTCCATGAATGAAATAATTAAACAGGTATCCCCTCAATTAGTTATTATTGAGGACAAAAAAACAGCTGTAACGCTTCAGGAACAATTTAATATATCAAAAGATGTTTTTTACAATATAGATCAAAATACCTGGGTGGATTTGCCTGTTACCCAAAGAACTGTTTGGCCCATTGTATCAGCAGATACAGTGGCTACCATCATTTTCACCTCCGGGAGTACAGGCAAACAAAAGGGAATTGCATACACACACAGGCAACTTATACAGGCGGCTCAAACGCTTTCTATCGCATTTGCCCAGGAAAATGGACGAACAATTTGCTGGCTGCCATTGGCAAGTCTTTTTCAACGAATGGTTAATCTTTGTGCGCTTATCACGAATGCTTCCATTTACTTTGTTACTAATCCAAAGGACATAATTAATGTTTTACCAACAATTCAACCTACCGTATTAATTGGTGTACCATTATTGTATGAAAAGGTGTACGCCTCGGTAAAACAGAAAATGAATTCCCAACCGTTCTCAATCAGGCTTTTGCTTAACCGGCTTTTAAGGATTAAAAAAAGCAATGTTTTTTACAAACCTGTTTATACCTTATTGTTAAAAAAAATAGCCGCTATTTTCGGTGGAAAGATGCAGTATATGCTTACAGGCTCCGCCCCATGCCGATTAGAGGTATTAACTTTTTTTGAATCCATTGGCATCCCTCTTATAGAAGCTTACGGGATGAGTGAGAATGTGCTTCCAATTGCATTAAATCGACCCAAAGAATATAAATTGGGGAGTGTTGGAAAACCATTGCTTCCTAACCAGGTAAAAATTGCAGCTGACGGAGAAATTTTCATAAAAGGCCCTGGACTCTTTAATGGGTATATTGACAAAGACACAAAAACCCATTTTAGTGATGATGGATTTTTCCCTACAGGAGACCTTGGTTATTTTGATAAACAAGGTTTTTTATTTCTTACCGGAAGAAAAAATGATCTGATCAAAATGTCCACAGGACGCAAGATCTCAATCGGAGCAATTGGTGAGCAGTTAATGGCCAGTCCGTTTTTAAACCAGGTAGTACTGGTTGGCGCAAACAGGCCCTGCCTGGCTTGCCTGGTTACAATTAACAAAGAAAGCAGTAAGGATAAAAATATTCGTACCATTGTAGATGATACCGTTCATTCAATTCAAAAAACTAATTTAAACCGCAGCTCTTACGAAAAAATAAGAGGCGGAATTATTTTAGAAAATAGCTTTTCCATTGAAAAAGCAGAACTTACAGCCGGCTTAAAAATAAGAAGAAAAGCAATTGAGGAAAATTATCAAAGCGAAATCGAGGAGTTATACAAAAAAATAGAACTGTCGCGCGGGAGCTTTGATTACTTTTTCGAAGAACTTAAAAACAAAAAGGGATACTATTTTTTATGTCACTAAAAACTATATTTCTTACAGGGGCCTCTGGAGCCCTGGGCAGCAGCATAGTGCCTTTCCTGATGGAACTTAATCCATCCAGGGTTTATCTTTTGCTGCGTGCTGAATCTGACGAAAAGTTGGCAGAACGTTTCAATGACCTGTTAGCGTATTGGGATTTCAATGCAGATGTACCAACACTAATTCCGGTCCGTGGCGATATTACTGAAGATGGGTTTGGCATAAATCCAACTATATTTAAAGAGATCATTCATTCTATAACACATATTATTCATTGTGCGGCCACTGTTAAAATGAATATGACGGAGGAGCAGGCGCACCGCTCAAGCGTACGTTCCACAGAAAATTTATTGCAGCTGGCTGATTTATGTTTACAAAATGGCACACTTGAAAAAATCGAATATATAAGCACGGTAGGTATTGCCGGTAAAATGCCGGGCAGCATCCCTGAAACGCCGCTTATTACGCCAAGAGCCTTTCATAATACTTATGAGTCGTCAAAAACAAAAGCGGAAGAACTGGTTTTACAAAAAATAAATATAGGCTGGCCGATAACTATTCACAGGCCGAGCATGGTGGTTGGCGATTCTATTACAGGAAAAACTATTCATTTCCAGATTTTTTATCACTTAACAGATTTTTTAACAGGGAAATATACCGCAGGCTTTCTTCCCCAAATAAAAAATGTAAAACTGGATACTGTGCCTTCTGATTATGTGGCTAAAGTTATTGTCTGGTCAACGCAGCAAACGTCCACGATTGGAAAAATACTTCACCTTACTTCGGGGCCCGGGCAATCCATCGAAATTCAGGAACTTGCAAAAAAAGTTCAGGAGTTTTACAAAAGCAAGAACTACGCTATCCCAACTACCAGGTTGGTTCCATTAAGGCTTTTTAAATTTCTGCTGTTCATTTTTAGTATATTTTCTAACATAAAGAATAAAAAAAAGTTACAAAATCTGTCTATGTTTTTAGAGTTTATAGCAGATAAACAGGTTTTTGAAAATAAAAAAACGAGACGTATATTAGATATTGTCGGGGTTCCGTTGCCTAAGGCGGATACTTATTTGGGAAATGTGCTTGATTTTTATCATGTAAAAAAACAGCCGGATCATATTCACACAATAAAAAATGTTAAATTGAAATAGTTATTTCATAAGGAACATGTAACAATCTGGATCATACAACATGGCAATGTAAAAGAAAGCACACCGATAAGTTTTTATGAAAATGAAAATTATTTATGACCATGAAGATAGAAAGATGCCTTTACCATAAGAAATTTTTTAAAATTCATTTGGCAATTGTCTTCCTTTACTTTTCTCCTTTTTTTCTGAGAATTAATGATGAAGTATATGCACAGGGTGAAGCAAACTGGTGGTATTTTGGGCAGAATGCGGGTTTGCATTTTAATTTTGGGCCTCCCGTTGCAGTTACTGATGGTCAAATGTTTGCATCAGAAGGGTGTGCCTCCATATCTGACGTGGCTGGAAACCTGCTCTTTTATACCGATGGAACATTTGTCTGGAACAAAAATCACATCCAGATGCCCAATGGATTTGGTTTGATGGGTCATAATTCCTCAACACAATCGTCTGTAATTATCCAAAAACCGGGAAGTACCACAATCTATTATATATTTACAGCAGACTATGAAGCACAACTAAGAGGGATAAGATATTCAGAAGTTGATATGACCCTGAACGCGGGGCTTGGTAATGTAACAGCCAACAAAAACATTCTGCTTAACACGCCCTCTTGTGAAAAAATAGCGGGAGTAAGACATTGCAATAACAAAGATGTATGGGTGGTAACACATGACTGGAATTCAAACGCTTTCCGTACTTATCTCGTTACATCTGCAGGTGTTAACACAGTGCCGGTTGTGAGCAACGCCGGTCTTGTGGTTAATGGCTCTGTTCTGAATACACACGGACAATTAAAAGCATCTCCGAACGGAAAAAAGCTTGGTTCCGCGGTACAGGGTATGAGTTTTGAGTTATTTGATTTTAATAATTCAACAGGAGTGGTTTCCAACGGTATCGTGTTGCCGTTATCTGCCGGCGGCAGTATTCTATATGGTGTAGAATTCTCACCTGATGGTACAAAAATGTATGGGGCTTGTGTCTCCGGTCATATTTACCAGTTTAACCTTTGCGCAGGCTCTAACGCAGCCGTAGCTAATTCCGGAATTCTGATCAACACACCAGCTGCTTTCAGGGGTGCTCTTCAGTTAGGTCCGGATAAAAAAATATACGTTGCCTTATTGCAAGGAAGCTGGGCAGGAGTTATTAATAATCCGAACACGCTTGGTGTTGGATGTAATTTTGTAGTAAATGGAGTTGCTTTATCAGGAAGGATAATCAGGAATGGGTTCCCGAATTTTGTAAACTATTATTTTAAGCCACCACCGCCACCATTTACGGCATCTGTCAATTGTCTGAATGGAATTTTTACGGCGCCACAAGTTAATGTTACGAACTGTTCCGGATCTTCAAATGCTATTAGTTCTGTTTTGTGGAATTTTGGCGACCCGGCCTCTGGTATAAACAATACTTCCACTGTTAATAGTGCAAATCATACATTTAGTGGTGCCGGAACGTATACTGTTAAGCTGGTGCTCAGTTATGCTTGTGGCACTGATACATTGAAACAAAATATAACAGTAAGTTCATGTGGATGTTTGCTTGCCGGGCAATTCACTAAAGGAACTTCCAGTTGTGCCGGTTGCGGCTGCAAACAATGGATAATGATAACTGCAACAGGAGGAACAAGCCCTTATTCTTATTTATGGCCGGATGGATATACTAACAGGTACAAAAATGATCTGTGTCCCGGCGCTTACACTATAAACATTAAAGATAAAAATGGCTGTAGTGTAAATGTTAACCTTACAACACCATAAGTATTATGGAATCAAAAAGCAAAAATAAACGACTTGGCCTCTCGTCGGGGATAAAAAATATTTTATTTTTTGTTGGGATTGGGTTAATGGTGAGTCATAGCCATGCTCAACAAACATATGCTTTGGGAAATGCCCAAACCGGGAAACTATTGGGTAGCAACGGATTATGTTTTATCCCTAATAAAGGTCAGGTAGCTGATATGAATGGTAATCTTTGTCCCGATATTTTATATAAAGGTGAAAGCAGGGGTGCTGATATTTATTTACGCAAAAGCGGCATTAGTTATGTGTACAACAATATGGGCGAAGTCCAATACAAAGTTCACGAAAAGGTGGAAGCATTAATTAATGCCGGAACATTAACCGAAGCCGATGAGGATACGAAACAAGATGAATTAATGCGTGATGAAAAAATTAAAGTAAATAGGGTTGATATGGATTTTGCCGGAGCCAATGCTAACTGCAGGTTTGTTAATGAAGATGAAATAGAGGGCTACAACAATTACTACTACGCGCATTGCCCCAATGGAGTATTAAACGTAAAGCAATACAACAAAGTAACGTACAAAAATATTTATGATGGTATTGACATAACCTATTATGGTAACAAGCAAAATGCTTGCCTGACGGACAGGCAGGGGATAAAGTATGATCTGGTAGTACAACCCCATGCCAACCCCAATCAAATTAAACTTCGCTGGAGCGGAGCCGAAAGCATACACATTAATCGCGAAGGCAGTTTGGTAATTAAAACAAGTGTAAACGAATTTACCGAATCAATACCCAGAGTTTACCAAAACATAAACGGGAAAATTGTTGATGTAAAAGCTAACTACAATTTAACTCTCTCCCTCCCGGGGAGAGCCGGAGAGGGGCTTGTAACATTTGAACTTGGAACCTGGAACCCGGAACATGCTTTAGTGGTAGACCCCTGGGTAACATACTATGGGGGAACAGGTGGTGATGCTGGGACCAGCATAGCAACCGATGCATCGGGAAATGTATATTTAGGCGGTTGGACCAGCAGCGTTGCAAGCATTTCCTCCGCTGGATTTCAGAATGTTAAGAGCGGAGGCGCGGATGCTTTTCTTGTGAAATTTAACGGGGCCGGAGCCCGTCTCTGGGCCACTTACTATGGAGGGACTGGTAGTGATCAGGGTAAAAGTGTAGCTGCCGATGCATTAGGAAATATCTATCTTGCCGGCCAAACCACCAGCACTACAGGTATAGCCTCCGCCGGATTTCAAAATATTTTTGGGGGTACTTTTGATGCCTTTCTTGTAAAATTTAATTCTGTGTCAGGAACCCGCCTTTGGGCTACTTATTATGGAGGAATGAGTGGTGATTATGGTCAAAGCATAGCCACGGATGCATTGGGAAATGTGTATCTGGCCGGATATACAGTCAGCACTGCCGGTATCGCTTCCACTGGATTTCAAAATATTTTTGGAGGCGGAACTTTTGACGCCTTTCTTGTGAAATTTAGCGGGGCTGGATCCCGTGTCTGGGGCACTTACTACGGAGGAACAGGTGATGATATGGGTAAAAGCGTAGCCACCGATGCATCAGGAAATGTATATCTTGCCGGAAATACTCCCAGTACTGCAGGCATCGCTTCAGGTGGGTTTCAAAATGTTTTGGGCGGTGGTACTGATGCTTTTCTTGTGAAATTTAACTCCACCTCAGGCGGACGCCTCTGGGCCACTTACTATGGAGGAACGGCTTATGATGGGGGTAACAGCGTGGCCACCGATGTAGCAGGAAATGTGTATATGGCTGGCCAGACCACCAGCGCTATTGGTATCGCTGCCGGTGGATTTCAAAATGTTTTTGGTGGCAGTGTTTTTTATGATGCCTTTCTTGTGAAATTTGACAGTGCCGGAGGCGCTGCAAGTCGTATCTGGGCAACTTACCTGGGAGGATCGGATCGTGATTATGCGCTGTCTGTCGCGGTGGATCAACTTACAAATGACGTTTATGTATCGGGAGATACCTATAGCTTAAACTTTCCCGTAAGTTCCTGCGCGTGGCAGCAAACATTAGGAGGTGAAGAAGATGGCTTTGTTACTCACTTTAGTCAGGCTGGACAGCTCATTTGTTCCTCCTACGTAGGCAGTCCGGCAATACCTCATGATGAAGAATGTGTTATAACCCTTTATGGCTGCTTTGTATATATGACGGGGTATGTCGGGGGTAGCTATCCCGTTACTCCCGCAGCACATCAAACGGTTTATGGGGGCGGAACCAGTGATGCCTTTGTAGCCCAATTGTACAAAAACAGTTGTGGCTTTGATAAAACAACCGCACTCGTCGCTTCAACAAGCACTAACCCTTTATGCAACAACACACCAATAAATTTCACAGGCAATTTTTCCATTAGTTGCGATAATAGCGTTGTAAGCTATACCTGGAGTTTTCCGGGCGGTACCCCCGCTGCCTCAGTTAACCAAAACCCAACAGGTATAGTATATACAACACCAGGCAATTACACTGTGCAGCTTAAAGCAAAAACCACCTGCGATAGCAGCAGCAAAAGCATAAACATAACTATTAGCCCTTGCACTGTATGTAATTTAATTGGTCAGTTTGCCAAAGGTGCCGCTGGTTGTACAGCATGCGGATGCAAAGAATGGATACTTGTAACTGCCACAGGCGGCACCGGCCCGTACACTTATTTGTGGCCCGATGGATCTGCCAGGAGATATAAAAATCAGCTGTGCCCGGGTGCTTATACTATAAATATAAAAGATAAAAACGGCTGCAGCATAAATATTGATCTTGCCGTGCCTTGATGCAATTCAATTCTTATTCCATTTTTCTTTTAACACATCTCTAAGTGGCTTATTGGTGATCCTGGAATCGAGCCAACAGCCGAAATCAATAAATATTCTTTCAGCTAAATACGTTGCTGCGAATGATCTGTCAGTTAATAGTAAGTGATCCAGATGGCTCTTGTATTTCTTCAATATGTTGAAGTGAGCAGCCTGACCGTTGATTGTTATTTCGTTGAAAAATGACAATATCAGATTTTCGTATGGCAAAGCCCAATAGCGCTTCCCGAAATATCGTTCCGTTTTCTTCAGGTTGAAATCCAGGATATCAAGATCCCCTGTTTCGTAATTCACGAATAGCCGGAGAAGAAGTATGTTAGCGTATGTTTCTGAATAAATTTTGTAGATCTCGTTGTCATTTACTATTTTATTAATTGAAGCGGTGCAATCGGCCCATTTTTTTTTCATAAAGAAGGTGAAAGCGATGAGTTCATTGCAGGATGTTGATGTTGGCCGGGGTAGTTTATTTTCATTATGATAAAATTGCCTGAGATAGAAATCGAAATCCGGATGTTCCAATCCTCGTCTTGTGATATTAGAAGTGGAAATTAACAGGTAAAGAATTAAACGGCTTTCCTCGAACAGGAGAGCCAGACTGTGATCATCCTTTATGTTGAACTTATTTTTCAGGTCAAGGAATGATAGATACAGGGCATTTAAATCTTCAAATAAATTTGCATTAATTGCCGCGACGATTACATTAAGCAAGCCTACAATATTATTTCTTTCGCGCGAAGTTTTCTGGCTTTCGGAAGCCGCATTTTTATTTTCATCTTCCTGATTTTTTTTCACTACAACATCGAGATATTTTTTGCAATAGAAATAGCTTTGGCTATGATTGATTTCAATGTTTTTATAATAGGAAGCTAAAAATTGGTAGTAATGCAGTTTTTGAAGCAGGGTAGTCAGGCGCGTTTCATCAGATAAGCATTCATTTATATTCAGATTGTTTATAAGTTGTTTTGATTGCATTGTTTTGTTTGAGAATTCCAAACAGCGAAACAAGAGCGAGTATTTTTTTTCCAAATAGGATTGATTTAAAGCCTGGTAGGCTTCTGTATAAAAAATGTAATTTTTTCTTTGCTCGTGTTTAGTGCCTATAATATTGCTAAGCCTGGCATTGATGATCGGGATATATTCCAGCCAGTCGTTTTTTTTGCAGGTGTCGGCGGCTTGTTCAAATTTCTTTTGTGACTGTTTAAACAATCCTTTCGCGTAAAATTGTTCGGCAATGGTTATTAACCTGAGCACATAAGTGTAGTTTTTTTTATCGGGATTTCCGCTGAATATTTTATCGGTAAGACGTTCAAGTAAATATTTTTTTAGCTGCGGGTACCATTTAGGATGACCCAGTTTTTTTTGAATAGCGGCATCGTCAAATTTTTTTTGTTTGTCGATAAGATCATATAATAATAGTGTTTTTTTGTCTTTGTTATTTTGAGACATTTCTTTTCTGATTCGTTTTTTCTCCTGTGTGCTTAGAGATTTGATCGTGTCAAATAGTTCGGAAGAATTTGTTTTCATGAATCTTGTGTATTTATCAGGGTTGTTAAATTCTAATCACATCGGCATTATACCAGTATTGATTGGGCTTAAATTAAAATCAAATTGGTATAACGTTATAAAAGCAATAAATTTTGCCACCAAGCCACCAAAACACTAAACCCCACGAAATGCGTTTGGTGAAACCTGCCGGCAGGCAGGCAGGTTTTGTGCTTTCGTGTTTTGGTGGCAAAAAAAAATAGAATTCAATAACCCTGTATTTATTTGGCTTAAACCCTTCCTTAATTTAAATTTACTAACATTATTAAATGTTTATTTAAGTTATTGATAACTAATATGTTAAATGCATTTTTGTATTTTCAAACAAACTATATTTGTAAATATATGTTTTTGATTCCGTATCGCATCATAATACCTTTAAAAAATGGGCAAAGTGAAAAATTTATTAAGGTTCAAAAACGGATTTGTTCATTGCGCATTTTGTTTAAATCTCTTTTTTCAGATATTTTTTTCAGGTACACTTTTTTCTCAGGCCATTGGTGACGTCAAAGCTGGCGGGCCTAAGTTTTCTGACCAGTGTGAATCTGAACCTGAGTATACCACAATATTTGATTTGCAAAATTTTGCCTGATTACATGATACCACAACTCCACATAAAACAAATAAACAGAAGCATCTGCTTAATACCCCTTGCCGCTGTTGTTTTTTTCGTTAGCCACACGAATGCGCAATCTCTTAAAGGGAATGATCTTTTTTTTACAGAGAACAAAGGTCAGATTGCTGATATGGAACAACATTTTTGTTCTGATGTTTTATTCAGAGGGGAGACCGCCGGGGCGGATGTATACATACGAAAAGCAGGCTTCAGCTTTGTGTTAAGTAATGCAAATGAAATAATGCATGAAATTGATGAGCAAGCTGAAGCAAAGGAACAAACCGGGCTGATTACTGAAGAGGAAGAGCAGGAGTTTAAACAAGCCTTGTATGAAAAACAAATTATTAAATTACACCGTATAGATATTGACTTTGTAAATGCCAATTTAAATGCCCGTACCGAAACAGCCGAAAGGATTGAGGGCTATACAAATTACTATCTCAGTCAATGCCCGCAAGGCATAACCCGTGTTAATTCCTACAATGAAGTAACAGTAAAGAATATTTATAAAAATATTGATGTGAAATATTACGGCTCGGCTTCGCTCAATGCAGGTGGAAGCAGAGCAAAAGGTTTGAAATACGATATCATTATTAATCCCGGAGGAAATCCTGATGATATTAAATTAAAATACCGTGGAACAGGTGGATTGACAATTAATCCTTCGGCAGGTCCGGGAGGAGAATTAAGAATTAAGAATTCAGTCCATGAAATAACAGAACAGTTGCCCAAAATTTACCAGAATATAAACGGAAAAATTATTGACATAAAATCAGAGTATAGACTCGAACAATTGTCAAATAGTGATGTGATTGTTCATTTTTCATTTTCAACTTTTAACCCTTCCTTCGCATTAGTGGTTGACCCTTGGGTAACTTATTATGGAGGCAATAACACTGAAATGACAGGGTCAGTAACAACAGATAATTTGGGAAATGTGCTTTTTACAGGACAAACATATTCCGCCAATTTTCCCAGATCACCGGGCGCTCATCAAACTGTAATGGGTGCCTGTTTGAATGATGCGTTTGTTGTAAAAATGAATAGCAGTGGTGTCCGTTTATGGGCCACTTTTTACGGAGGTTCAGGTTGTGAATGGGGAACAGGCATTGCTACCGATAACTTAAATAATGTGCTGGTTTCCGGATACACATTTTCTACCAATGCCATTGCAGGAGCCACAGCAGGTAATGTAGTTCATCAAAGTACTTATGCGGCCGTAGCCGGTAATGACGCTTTTCTTGTAAAATTTGATCCCGGAGGAATCCGCCTTTGGGGAACTTATTATGGGGGCACTGATGAGGACAAGGGGTATGATGTTTCAACGGATGGAAGTAATGTTTATTTATACGGGAATACCAAATCCACAACTGCCATTTCAACCGGCGGTTCATTTCAGCCGGCAATTAATAGTGGATTTTGTGGCGGCAGTCTTCAAAGCGATATTTTTGTTGTTAAGTTCGCGTCAAATGGGGCCCGTGTTTGGGGAACATATGTTGGCAGTTCGTGCGGAGAACTCTGTGGTGGCATTACTTGTGATCTGAATGGAGATATATACATAGGAGGACGGACTAATGGTGTGAATTTTCCGGTAAGTCCTGGAGCGTTTCTTACAACTGCCCCAATATCCAGAGGCTATTTATTTAAATTTAATCCGACCGGTGCCCGACTTTGGGCTACATATTATTCCGGGATGATACAGTGTGTGGCAACGGACGGACTTGGAAATGTAGTTGCAGGAGGATTGACCTCGACACCTGCAGGGGGAACTCCTTCTCCTATTGCTACTTCGGGAGCTTTTCAAACTACACTTGTTAATAGTCCGGGGGGGTGGGATTACGATATTTTTGTTGTTAAATTCAACAGCATTGGACAACGGCTTTGGGGAACCTATTTAGGAGGAGGAGCAACTGCAACGTCCATCAATGACGAAAATTGTACCGGCATTGCCTGTGATGCAAATAATAATGTGATCGTTTCGGGGGATACCTATTCAATTGATTTTCCGGTCACGTCGTGTGCCTATCAAACAACATTTAAGGGATCAGAAGATCAATTCATAACAACCTTTGATCCGAATGGAACATTGATATGTTCTGGTTATATGGGCCTGACCTGTACAAATAATGCTAATAATGAATCTGTCTTTGGTGATGTATTAGGTGGCAGCATTGCAATAGATGGATGTTCTGTTTACATGGTGGTAATGACAGCCTGCGGTTATCCTGTAACGGCCGGAGCATATCAAACTACCTGCGATGGAAGTTATGATATTGCTTTAGCCAAATTAAACATCAATACTTGCGGTGGTAATGCAGGTAATTTGGATTTCAATGCCAGCCAAACATCTTTTTGTGCCGGCCAGGCAGTTAATTATACTTCCATAAATCCTGTTTGTAATTCATCCGGAAGTGCATATTCCTGGAGTTTCCCGGGTGGCACACCTAATACGTCCACAACTCAAAACCCAATAGGAATAGTGTACAATACTCCAGGTACGTATGATGTCAAACTATATACCTCCTGTGATTCGTTGAAAAAAATTGCATATATAACAGTTAATTCTTGTGTTACGTGTAATTTGGCCGGACAATTTACCAAAGGAACATCCAACTGTGCGGGTTGCGGCTGCAAACAATGGATAATGATAAACGCAATAGGCGGCACAAGCCCATACTCATATTCCTGGCCTGATGGTTATGTTAACAGATACAAGAATCATCTTTGCCCTGGTAATTATATTGTAAATATTACTGATAAGAATGGGTGTAGTGTAAATCTTAACCTGAGTACGCCATAGAATTTAAGACTAACTATTTTTTAGATTTATGTTGGATAAAATTAAAATCACTATTGCTGTTTTACTCTTACTATCTATTTCACTTTTTGCAGAAAATGTAGTGGGAGAATTTCGGGCTAACGATCCTGCCCTGCAGCAATTGCAGAGCATGCCGGTAAAATTTATTGAGAACAAAGGCCAGATAATGAATACAGATTTTAATGCAGTTCCCTTTGTGCTTTTCAAAGCTGAAGCGCCTGGCATGAATGTTTACATTACCGAAAAGGGCCTCACCTATGTATTTGTAAGATCAGAAAGGAATGAAAAGGAAGAACACGAAATAAATAAAGCAGGGCAATTTCATTTGCCGGGAGAAAACACGAAAACAGAAATGGCTTGGGTAAATGTTCTTTTAAAGGACGCAAGCATTAATCGTGAAAATATTGTTAAAGAAGGTCAAAGTAAAGAACATCAAAACTATTTCTACGGGCATTGTCCGCAAGGTATTTATGATGTTTATCAATACGAAAAAATTATAATCAAAGATGTTTATCCGGGAATTGACTGGGTGTTTTATAGTTCGGATAAAAAAGGAATGAAGTACGATTTTATTATTCATCCGGGCGCAGATCCAAATAAAATTAAGCTTATTTACGAAAGCGAAAAACCGCTTGCAATTGATGGAGATATCCGGATAAAAACAAAACTTGGCACATTAACTGAAAACGCGCCATATTCATATATTCAAAATGAAAAAACTAAAATAGAAAGCCGGTTCAATAAAAAGCCAATTGATGATTACAATGTAGAGGTTACTTTTCAGCTTCCGTATACTGAATTCCCCAACTCGCAAACTATTATTATAGATCCCCAACTTGTATGGGCTACATATTACGGGGGTGAGCTTGCGGAGTGGGCTGCATCGTCAACAATGGATAGTTTTGGAAACTTCTACACATGCGGATATTCACAATCTTTAGGATTTCCAACATTCAATTCCGGAACATATTATATGCAGCTTGTCAACGGCGGAAATCTTGACCTGGCCATACTTAAGTTTACTAATGCAGGTGTTTTGTTGTGGGCAACTTATTATGGGGGCTCAGCCTATGATTATCCATTCAGCATGGTCTGCGATATTTCTGATAATTTATACATTGCAGGAACCACCCGGTCTGCGAATTTTCCCGTACAGGCTTCTACGGGCTACTTTGACAATGCAATTGGCGGATCTTCCGATGGTTTTATAATTAAATTCAATTTATCAGGGGTAAGGCAATGGGGAACCTACTATGGAGGTACTGTTATGGAAACCTGCAAATCGATAACAACAGATGGCAGCGGCCAAATTTATGTAACAGGCTTAACCAATTCGGCTGATTTGCCGCTTGTAAATTCGGGAGGATATTTTGATAATGCAAATGCGGGGAGCAATGATCTTTTCATTGTGAAGTTTAATGCAGCGAATGCGATTCTGTGGTCCACCTACTTTGGTGGGACGGGATATGAAGACCCTTGGTCCATTATTTGTGATGGTGCAGGAACTATTTACATATCGGGTATGACATATTCTACTAATCTGCCTACGTTAAATTCAGGAGGTTATTTCGATAATACGCTGAATGGATCATCAGATTGTTTTATTCTTAAGTTTAGTGCTTCCTATCTGCTTCTATGGTCAACCTATTACGGAGGATCGGGAGATGAAATGGGAGGCTATTTATTGAAACATGCGAATGGGAATCTTTATGTGGCTGGTTCCACTTCAATGAGCGGAGGCGTCGTTCAACCGACAGATTTTAACACATTAAATTCGGGCGGATATTATGATAATACACCCGGAGGAAGGTCTGACGTTTACATTCTTAAATTCAGTAGTTCGGAATCACTTTTGTGGGCAACTCTTTTTGGCGGATCCGGCCAGGAAGCGACGCAGTCTTATTGGTCCCCATATCTGAACACGGATATTTGCGGAAACGTTTATCTAAGCTTCTCCACAAGATCTCCTAATCTTTTCACTAAGCAAGATGCTTGCAATATGGGATATTTTCAGTCAACATTTTCAAATCCCAAAGGGATATCCTGGCAATGTAATTTATTCCTGATCAAATTCACCCCAATGGATAATATACTTTGGGCAACCTACATTAAAGGAGATGGGGACGATCACGTACCAACAATTGTTATTGACAATCAAAGTAATATCTTTATCGGCTCCAGCAGCGACCTCACTACCGTAAACACCCAATTTGTAAACCCGGGCGGTGGAGCCTATTTTGATAACACAGGAAATGGTGATGCCGGATTTGCTATTTACAAATTCAGCCCGATACCATCCACAATTAACAAAAGCCAGGCTAATTCAACTTCGTGTGTTTGCAATGGCACGGCTACTGTTTCATTAAGCTGCGGCGTTGATCCTTACACTTATAAATGGAGTAATGGAACAATACAATCCGGCGTTACGTCAGCCACAAGCAGCATTTCGGGTTTATGCGCCGGAACCTATACAGTAACAGCAACCAGTAATTGTAATCAAACACAAACAGCAACATTTACAATCACCGGTCCATCCTGCGGAGGTATTACAGCATATGCCTCAGATACAATCCTTTGTTCAGGATCTTGTGCGATGGTAAAGTCAAATGTAACGGGAGGCACAGCACCTTATATTTATTCGTGGAGCACTGGCGCTACAACACAAAACATAAATCCCTGCCCAACAGTGACAACAACCTATACAGTTAAAATAACTGATTCGGGAGGAGCTACATCTACCGCTACAGCCACTGTAATTGTATCACCGCCCATGGTCGGTCAATTTGCCAAGGGAACAGCAGTTTGTTCAGGTTGCGGCTGTAAACAATGGATAATGGTAACTGCCTCAGGTGGGACGAGCCCATACTCATATTCCTGGCCTGATGGTTATGTTAACAGATACAAAAACCGACTTTGTCCGGGTAATTATACTGTAAATATAAAAGATAAGAACGGGTGTAGTGTAAATGTTAATTTAAGTACACCATAGATATTAGTACGAAAGAGATTTTGGACAATGAAAATACGAACACTTGCCATTTTGGTTTTGCTATCAGGTCAATTCTTGTGCGCTCAGTCGTTCAGCCGGGTTTCTGGAAGCTATTCATCAGATTGGATAAGAAGGGATATTTTTAAAGACAATGTTTTTATTGAGAACAGCGGACAGTTTTTTGAAAATGGTTTAGAGAAAGGAGTCGAAATAAAATATGGCATAAATAGTAATGGCATAGAGGCATATTTTACATCAAAGGGGTTGACCTATAAATTGTATGAGAAGGAGTCTTCGGAGAGTATTGAAAAAATTAGTACAGAAAATATTTTAGATCAGAATGAAGAAGCTGCCGAAAGAGGGAAGATGAAAGAGAGAAGAGGTAAAGTTTACGGCCTTGACATGAACTGGCTAAATGCAAATCCGGATGTAAAAATTGTTGCTGAAGATATTTCCGCCGATTATTTTACTTATGGTTTCAAAGAAAATAATAAAACGGTTAAGGCTTTCGGATATAAGAAGCTCACTTATAAAGATCTTTATCCGGGAATTGATGTAGAGTATGTGTTTCATAAAACAACAGGAATAAAATATTCTTTTATTCTGCATCCCGGAGCTGATCCTTCTGACATCAGAATGCACTATGGTAATGCAAAAGAAGTTTCCCTGGATAGAGATGGGAATATACATATAAATGGTTTGGCAGGAACAATAATTGACCATGCGCCACAAACATATTATTCGGAAAATGGCGGGATGATCAATTCACAATTCTCCGTTTTGGATGGCAATAACGTGGCTTTCAGACTTGATGGCTATGACAGGTCAAAAGCAGTGGTCATTGACCCCTGGACAGCCAATCCTGCAATGACCATTGCAAATCAGGCGTATGATATTGCGCGTGATGCGGCAGGGAATGTCTTTATTTATGGTGGTGGTGACGGATGGCAGGGCCCCTATCAATTAAAGAAATATTCTTCTGCTGGCACTCTTCTGTGGACTTTTACTCCGGTTCAATTAGGTGCATCATATTATGGTGATTTTGCACTCGACTTAAATGGAAATACCTACCTGTGTGACGGGGCCTGGAAGGGAGGAATTGTTAAAGTAGATCCATCCGGGAATTTAGTTTATTTTTCTTCCACAGGATTGGTTCGGGACCGTACTGAACTTTGGCGGATCGGATTCGATTGCAATTATAATAATTTAATTGTCGGAGGATATTTTGATGGAACAGGAGGCATCGGACGCGTAAACCCGGTTACCGGTGCTGTGACAGGCATCCAGCCTGTGGGGGGTACGGGTACAGGCCGTGAATTAAGGTCTTTAGCGGTTTCTTTTACGGGCCGGATCTACAGTCTGCATGTTGACTGGCTTGGCGTAGCAACAGCAGCAGGAAATGTTCTGGCGGCTTCAACTCCTGCCATTGCTCCGATTTATAATGTAGGTAATGGTTACCTGATCGCGGAATCGGCCGGTATGAATTATGTACAAGCTGCAGGCTCTTTCCAGGGCTTCAATGGTATAACTGTAAACAATAAGTTTATCATGACCTATGATGGTAAAACTATTTATAAACGAAACATCAATACAGGTGCTGCAATTTCTTCTGTAACTGTAAGTAATGGAAGTGTTGGTAATAACAGTGGCATAGTAATCGATGGATGTGGGAATGTATATGTTGGGACACATGACGGAGTGAGCAAATTCGATTCAACATTGAATTATGTGGCATCTGTCGCAACCGCTGATACTGTATATGATGTGGCATTAGGCATATCGGGCGAGGTACTTGCCTGCGGTGATGGCTTTGTTGCATCAATTCAATTCAATGTTGTTAATTGTCAGCCGCTGTTAACTTTGAGCGTTAATCCAACGCCCCTTAGTTGTGGTGCCGGTAACAATGGAACTGCCACAGTTTCGGTAGCCGGTGGAACTGGCCCATACAGTTTCCTGTGGAATCCATCTGGCCAAACGGGGCAAACGGCAACAGGTTTGTCTCCGGGTATTTATACGGTTGCCGTGACTGATGTTAACGGATGTAATGGAGGTTTTAATGTAACGACCGTTGCTATAGAAACTTCAACAGGCCTAACATTAACGACCACTTCTATCAACCCGGCATGTCCGGGGGCGCCAAATGGAACTGCAGGAGTGGTAGTTACAGGCGGAACAGGTCCATATACGTATTTGTGGTCTCCTTCGGGTCAGACGGGTGCAAATGCAACGGGTATTCCTCCTGGTACATATACGTGTTCTGTGACAGATAATACAGGATGTACCATAAGAACCACAGTTGTTTTAGTTACTAAATCATCGCCAACTGTAAATACTGCTAGTGCAAATATCAGTTGTACCACAAGCGGAAGGGCTTATGCGACCATTGTCGGTGGAACCGCTCCTTACTATTATACCTGGAATACAGGTCAAACAGGAACAGGCACCAAGATCGGTATTTTAGATGGTTCCGAACTTTCAAACGCGGTTGCGGGAAGTTATACATTAACTATTTCCGATAATTTGGGTTGTGTCATTACTAAGACTTTTACAATTACAGGAAGCTCTCCCGTTTCGGCAACATTTAATGTGTCCACGGCATGTGTTGGAACTAAAGTGAATTTTACAAATACCGGTACTCCTCCCGGTTCAGGCATAACGTATACCTGGCTAATTTCAACTATAGCCCCTGCAAACGTAAGCGGTACCACCACTAATTTTTCTTATACTTTTTTAACTGCAGGAACTTACAGTGTTGTTCATACAGTCAAAGACGGAACATGTAATAATTCTGTAACCCAAAGTATAGTGGTAGTTAATTGCAATGCTCCTACGGTAAGTGCCGTTGGTGGTTCAGTGTGTCCGGGTGCATGCGCAACAATAACTTCGAACGGTGCGGGCGGAACCACTCCTTATACTTATACCTGGAGCAATAGTGCAACAACACAAAATATAAATCCTTGTCCTGCGTCAACCACAACTTATACAGTAACAATAAAAGATGCCGGTGGAAATACATCAACTTCAACAGCTGTAGTAACAGTCAATCCGTCCGTTACTTTAACCACTTCATCTGGCAATATAACCTGTAATGGAAGTTCCAATGGTACTATACTTGCGAGTCCGGGTAGTGGCACAGTTCCATATACCTACAGCTGGAGTAACGGACAAACAACACAAACAGCAACGGGTCTTATAGCAGGTAATTATTCAGTAACCATTACTGATTCTAAAGGTTGCAGCGCAATGTCAATGGCTGCAATAATTTCTCCTTCCGCAGTAGTTGGACAAATTGTCAAAGGAACTGCAGGCTGCACAGGATGCGGTTGTAAACAATGGATAATGGTAAATGCTATGGGTGGTACAAGTCCTTACAGTTATTCCTGGCTCGATGGTTATGTTAACAGATACAAGAATCAGCTTTGTCCAGGTACATACACAATAAATATTAAAGATAAGAATGGGTGTAGTGTAAATGTTAACTTAAGTACACCTTAGATAATGGAACGAATGAGGGTTTGGATAATAAAAATACGGTAATGATGCCAAAAATAGTTGGTGGATTTTTTAATAAAAATATTTGTATAATTCAATCGTAAATCTGAAGTGGACTTTGACTCCGCTCAGTGTGCCCGGGTGTGAGAGTCTGAGCGGAATCGAAGACTCAGGGGTGGCTACTTAAGCTTTGCTTTCAAATTACTGTCAATAGCCGAAAGAAACTCATCAGTGTACAAATAATGTTCACCGTGATTTACTTTGTTGCCATGAATACAAACAGCGAGGTCTTTGGTCATTTTACCTGATTCGACAGTTTCAACGCAAACTTTTTCAAGTGTGGTGCAGAAATTGGTCAGCTGCTGGTTTTTATCGAGCAATCCCCTGAAAGCAAGGCCACGCGTCCATGCAAAGATCGAAGCTATAGGATTAGTTGAGGTTGGCTTTCCTTTTTGATGTTCGCGGAAGTGGCGTGTTACTGTGCCGTGTGCGGCTTCCGCTTCCATTGTTTTTCCATCGGGTGTAACAAGTACTGAAGTCATAAGTCCTAATGAACCAAAGCCCTGTGCAACAGTATCGCTTTGTACATCACCATCATAATTTTTGCAGGCCCAAACAAAATTTCCATTCCATTTTAATGCACTTGCCACCATGTCATCAATCAAACGGTGTTCATATGTAATCCCTGCAGCATCAAATTTGGTTTTAAAATCTTTTTCAAATATTTCTTCGAAAATATCCTTAAACCGTCCATCATATTTTTTCAAGATCGTATTTTTTGTTGAAAGGTATAAGGGCCATTTTTTAAGTAATGCCGTATTGAAACACGCATTGGCAAATCCGCGAATCGACTCATCAGTATTGAACATGGCCATTGCAACGCCGTCTCCCTTATAGTTAAATACTTCGAATGATTGAGGAGTACTTCCGTCTTCGGGAGAATAGGTGATAGTCAGTTTCCCTTTTCCTTTGGTCAGAAAATCTGTAGCACGGTACTGATCTCCAAAAGCGTGACGGCCTATACATATAGGCGCTGTCCAGTTAGGAACCAGCCGTGGAACATTTTTCATTACAATGGGTTCGCGAAAAACGGTACCATCCAGAATATTCCGGATAGTGCCGTTTGGCGATTTCCACATTTGTTTCAGGTTAAATTCTTTCACACGGGCCTCATCGGGCGTAATAGTGGCACATTTAATACCGACATTATATTTTTTAATCGCTTCCGCTGATTCAACGGTTACTTTATCATCCGTTTTATCACGATACTCAACACCGAGGTCGTAATATTTAATGTCGAGATCCAGGTAGGGGAGGATCAGTTTGTCTTTAATATATTTCCATATCACACGGGTCATTTCATCCCCATCAAGTTCCACAACAGGATTTGCTACTTTGATCTTTTGCATATTGTTTAAGTATTTAAATTAAAAATATTTATTTCTTCTTTGTAGTATTCGCCTCCGTTCGTATTGATTTATGCGGCACCCTGAGCGGAGTCGAAGGGGCCAGGCTCAAGACTAATTCAAAACCTTTTCAGCCGAAGGCGTTTTATCATACCCGAAAATATCCTTCAGTTGTAAAAAGTTTATTTTACCATATTTTTCAAGTGTTTTGAAGTCGAGATTTTCTTTTTTACCTAAAACGAGAATATTGTAGCTTTTATCTTTTACATATTGCTGTTGAAACTTTTTAATGTTTTCCATTGTCATGGCAGGAACTTTCGCGTAAATATCTTTACGGATATCATGATCGACACCTAATTTCCTGTTCTTCTCATAATTAAGCAGGATATCCGATCGTGTAATGCGTTCTGTGCGCAATCCCTGTAAAACAGATTCTTTCGCCGACTTAAATGCATTTTCCGATTCGGGCATATTGTTCAGCAGTCCGGTCATACCGGCCATGGCCTCCGGCAGCTTGTCGCTTTGAGTGCCAATGTATGAAAGAATATAGTTGTTCTTATCTTTTCGCTTAGCGGTGCGGAAGTTGGCGAAAACACTGTATGCAAGGGCTTTGGATTCACGTAATTCCTGGAATACGACAGATGACATGCCCCCGCCAAAATATTCGTTGAATAATACTGAGCCCGGAACAATATCCTTGTTGTACAACTCACTTTTCGATATCATAATGATCTCCGCCTGTTTCATGTCATAATTAACAACATACACATTATTATCTGTTGTTTTGAACGGGAATGGGATGTTAGGAGGAACGGGATCTAACTTCGCCGGGACTTTATGATATTTATTAATTGACGAGACAAGCTCTTCTTCCTGGAGCGTTCCGTAATATAAAATATGATGTTCATATGCATTTAACTTTTTTATTATGCTGATCAGCTCTTCCGGCTGAAGGACTTTTAATTCAGCTTCCGTTAATATGTTAGTGAAAGGAGACGTTTGACCATACATTCCGTAGTAAACCATTCCGTCAAACAGGATGGTGTTCTTGTCAAGCATATCATCCTGTCGTTTTTTAAGTACGTCAGAAACCAAATTAACCAATGCTTCTTTATTTGGCTGAGCGTCGCTTAAAAGTTCTTCAAAAAGTGCCAGGGCCTTCTCGAAATTTTCCGACAGGCCGCTCAGGCTAACGCGTGTTTCGTCTTCCGAACTGAACACATTATATGAACATGCGAGTTTGTAGAACTCCTGCTGTACCTGTTCGGGCGAATATTTTGATGTGCCCAGGTAATTCAGGTAGTCAGTGGCGATCTTTAATTTTTTATCCTGGTTGGTTCCCATATCAACCACAAAATGCATATCAAAGGTTTTGTTTTCGCTGTTCTCATTATACAGCACAGGAATATTATTTTTTACATTGAATTTTTTAATGTCTTTGCTGTAATCAATAAAAACGGGTTCAATAGCCGGGGAGGGAGAGTTAATGATCTTTTTAACGAATTCCGACTGATCGTTACGGTTCACCTCTACGGGTGTGATTGCGGGTTTTTCAACCTTTTGCACATTTTTATCTTCCCCTGTTCGTTTGTAAACGATCACATAATTGTCTTTGAAGTTTGCCTTAGCAAAGTCAATGACCTGTTGTTTGGTTACCTGCGATAATTTGTTCATGGTTTCAACATGATCGCGCCAATTGATACCAGTGGTAAATGCTTTTACAAAAGCATCGGTGCGTCTCGAGTTATCTTCGTAAGCTTTTATTTCTTCCAGTTTCATATTGTTGATGATAGCAGGAAGCAGCCAATCAGGGAAATTACCTTGTTTTATTTTTTCGATCTGCTGAAGCAAAAGATATCTTACCTGGTCAAGGGATTGTTCTTTTTTGGGCTGTGCATCGAAGATCAATGCGGAATAATCTTTCAGAATAAGTGGAAATGTGTAAGCGGCCAAAACCTCCTGCTTTTGAATAAGATCAAGATCGATAAGACCGGCTTTGCCATTTGCAAGTATCTTGCTGATGAGCGTGATCATATTCGCATCGTTCGATCCTGCGCCCTCGAAACGGAAGGCGAAGCTCACCTCTTCCGCGTTTGGACCAACAACTTCTTTTATGATTGGTTTTGAAATGGGATCTTCTTTGGCGGGTATAAAAACAGGTACAGGCTTGCTTTGAAATCCTGAGAATTTTTGTTCGATTACTTTTATAGCCGAGTCGGGATCAAAATCGCCTGAAAGGCAAATGGCCATATTGTTTGGAACATAATAGGTATTGAAGTACTCATTGATCTTGGTTATAGATGGATTTTTAAGGTGCTCAATAGTGCCGATCGTAGTTTGGGTACCGTAAGTGTGTTTTTGGAATAGTCCGGCAAGCAATGTTTCCCATATTTTTGAGTTGTCGTTATCCAATCCACGGTTCTTCTCCTCGTAAACAGCTTCCAGTTCGGTATGAAACAAACGCATGACCGGCTTCCTGTAGCGCTCCGCCTCAATAGTTGCCCATTTTTCAAACTGGTTGGAGGGAATATCCTCTATGTAAACAGTTTGTTCGTGCGAAGTGTACGCGTTGGAGCCGACCGCGCCGATCGAAGCCATCATTTTATCAAATTCATTCGCGATAGCATATTTTGAAGCGACACCGGAAACACTGTCTATTTTATGATATATGGCTTTTCGCAAAGCAGTATCTTTCACCTGCCTGTACTCATCATACAAGGTTTCAATTTTTTTTATTTCGGATTCTTCTTTTGCAAAATCTTTCGATCCGAACTTGTCTGTCCCTTTAAACAACATGTGTTCAAGGTAATGAGCGAGGCCTGTAGCATCTGCCGGATCATTTTTGCTGCCGGCTTTAACTGCAATGCAGGTTTGAATGCGGGGCGCGTTCTTATAAACGGTCATATATACTTTAAGACCATTATCAAGGGTATAGATGCGTGCTTTAAGGGGGTCATTTTCTACAACCTCGTACGCGGCTTTTGATTTTTTCGATGGATTACATGAAAATAAAACAAATGCCAAAACAATGAAGGTGTAAACAAAGTTGTTCCTCAAATTGGTTTGAAAATATTTTGTGCCGGATTGAGCTGATGAATCCTGCTTAAAATGTTTATACATATTATATGTCTGAAAGGTATTATTACAAATGCGGCTTGTCAGCCGTCAATATCAAGATCGAACAATTGTTTTAATTTATTTATAGCCGGATTTTTTTCGGCCATGCGTTTAAATTTATCTCCTGTTGTATAAGGTTTGCGTTCGCTTTCAATGGTGTTTATTATCGTTTTAAGGTTTATGCTGTAGTTGTTCAGCTCTTTTCTTAAAAAACTTAACAGATCCAATCGTTCCTGTTCAAGTACTTCCTGCTGCACTTTGTTTTCAATGGTAAATTCAATGATGAAATTTTCTTTCAGTAATGGTTTTCGGAAAGAAAGTGTACTGTATAAATTGATCTTGCCTTTTTGTTGGATATTCTTCGCATAAAGATTCCAGGTATTCTCCAGGATTTCCTGGGAGAAAGCCATAGCCGGTTTTTCGTAATCAGGAGCAGCCTCATTTGCTTCAGTGGTTATCTTTTTTGTCTCAGTTTTTGTTTGATTGATAAACTGGTTGATGGAAGGAGAAGATGTTTTTAGCCCCGGTTTCTTGATTGTTGCAACAGTTGGCGAAGTAATGGCTGCGGTTGGAGTGGGAGTAGTCTTAACTGCTGTTGAAGCAGGAGCAGCGTTAACCGACGCAGATTTGCCATTGTTCCCCGGAATATCTGAGCCGGTTGAAGCAGTTGTAGTCGTTTTTGCCGGAGGCGCATCACTCTGTATGGCTGTATTAGCAGTATTTACCTTAATACTGTCATTTTTTTTTTCAGTATCAGGGGTATTGATAGAACACAGTTGCATCAGGGCAAGTTCGACCTGCAGCCGGTGATTTTTGCTGGATTTATATTGCGTATCGCAGCGGTTAATGATGTTGAGGCCCCTCAACAGTAATAGCTGCGGGCATTTCCCGCTTTGTTCTTTGTATTTATCTTTTATGTTAGCACTCACCTCTAATAATGATAATGTTGAAGCATCTTTACATACCAGCAGGTTGCGAAGGTGTTCGCCAAGTCCTGTTATGAAGTTATGTCCGTCAAAACCATTGTTTAAAATTTCATTGAAGAGCAGCAGTGCCGCCGGTATATTTTCAGTTATAAGCGCATCCGTTACTTTAAAATAGTAATCGTAATCGAGAATATTAAGGTTGTCGATCACGGCTTTGTATGTGAGGTTGTTTCCCGCAAAGCTTACGATCTGGTCAAATATGGAACAGGCGTCGCGCAACGCTCCATCTGCCTTTTGAGCTATAATGTGAAGTGCATCCGCGTCCGCGGTTATATTTTCGCTTTTGGCGATAAATGCCAGGTGGCTGGCAATATCTTCAACCTGTATGCGATTGAAATCAAAGATCTGGCAGCGTGAAAGTATGGTCGGGATTATTTTATGCTTTTCGGTTGTCGCCAGGATAAAAATGGCATGTTTTGGGGGCTCTTCAAGTGTTTTAAGAAAGGCGTTAAAGGCGGCTTGCGACAGCATGTGCACCTCATCTATAATATACACTTTGTAGTTTCCTAATTGCGGTGCAAAACGAACCTGGTCAACAAGGTTACGAATATCATCGACCGAGTTATTGGAAGCCGCATCCAGCTCATATACATTTAATGATTGGCCGCTATTGAATGATTTACACGATTCACATTTGTCGCAGGCTTCTGTATTCTCAGTCAGGTTCTGGCAATTGATGGTTTTAGCCAGAATGCGGGCGCAGGTGGTTTTTCCAACCCCGCGCGGACCGCAGAATAAAAAGGCCTGTGCCAGGTGATGGTTTTTAATGGCATTTTTAAGGGTATTTGTAATAGAGGCCTGGCCTACAACTGTATTAAAGGTTGCAGGTCTGTATTTACGGGCCGATACTACGAAATTTTCCATCCTGATCTTATCCTGAAATGAGAGGTAGCAAAGATAAATTTTTTAGGCAAAAAAGCGAGTTTAAACGGGTGGAATGGTAACTATTATTTATAAAGGGTTTTGAACATTTTTTTGTCTTTTTCGTAAATATCTGTATAAAAAAACAAGGTGTTATTGGTATCCACTTCACAGGTAAAATATTTAATATTTATGGGCAGAGGCTTTTTTATGGCAATTGTCTTTTTTTGTTCTTTTTCGTAATAGTTAAACAACGAATCGGTAGTGTAGCGTTTGTCGTCTTCAATAAGGTATTCGGCCAGCACCCATGGGTTTTGCATGCGAACGCAGCCATGACTTAAGGCCCTGATCTCTTTATTGAATAATCGTTTTGAATTTGTATCGTGCAGGTATACCCCGAACCTGTTTTTGAACATGAATTTAATTACTCCCAGTGAATTGTCTTCTCCTTCGCGCTGCCTGAATTTGTATGGCAGATTGGTTTTGTTGTATTTCTTCCATTTTATATATCTGGGATCCACCACCTGGTAGTTCCAATCCAACACATCGAAATTATTCTTACGCAGGTAAGCCGTGTCCCACTTAATACGGGGTAGAATTTCTTCGGAGGCAATTTTGTAAGGCACGCTCCAGTAGGGATAAATGATGAACCAGGTAATGCTGCTTTTTAAAAGCGGAGTAGGGTGTTTAGGGCTGCCCGTGATCACTTTTACTTCGGTATGAATGGTGTCGGCATCGATCAGTTTCAGCATGTAAGAAGGAATGTTTATCCACAGGTAACGCTTGCCGGGCTTATTTTCCCAGCGCCAGCGTTCCATGTTCACCTCGATCTGCCGGATTTTATTTTCTTTAGATACGTTGAGTGCGGCGTAGGTATATTTACCGATGCGGCCATCATCGTTAAGCGCGTGCTGCAACTGAAACTTTTTTAAGGCTCTGATCAGTTTTTTTTCATCGTTTATCTTTAATGTGGAATCATATTGGTGACTTGCAATGAGCCTTTGTTTGAGCAGATTATAAAATGCGATCGTATCGTTTTGAATAGGTGGAAGGCTGTCCCAATTACTGTTTGCAAACTCTTTACGAAATGCATTTAGTGCGAGTTTTAATTTTTTATATTGATCGTGCTTTGGTTCCAGTGAATCGATCACGGCATGTAATGTGTTTTCATGAATGGCTTTTGTGAACGTGGAAACGATCGCGGTATCAACCTGTTTTATTTTCCATTCTCTCCGGAGACTGTCAGGGTTCAGGCGCCCTTTGTTCAGGTGAACGGCCAGTTTAAATAATCCGTCAGATAAAAGCAGTTCCGCATTCGTGATCTTGACTGCATCAATTGTCCCTGGCTTATCAGCAGCCGTTTTTAAAAAGGAATCGATCTGGTTTGTGTAATAATTTTCGGGGATAAGTCCATACATATAAGTCTTCCTCAGTATATTAAGGAGCGTATCTCCATTTTTATTGAGGAAACCTTTGCTCGTCCAGATGGAATTTGATCCAAATCCGGCATAAAGTCTGGCCAATTGTACCGGGGCTGCAAGCGTATCGGAGGCAATAACTATTATTGAAGCCGAATCAATATTTTGCAGGTGTTTTTTTAACAGTTTCGAAACGTGTGCATCTATATTTTCCGTTTTTTTTACGGGTTCGGTTTTGGGTACTTGCTCAGTTGCAGGCTTACAGCAAGTAAGTGCGCATGCGATAAATAAAATATAAAAATGTTTTCTCATTTAGTACACAATGGAACGCAGATTGTTATGATTGTTATGATCCAGGCTGATCTAATCATGACAATCGTAATGACCCGATATCAGCGTTCCATTTTATTTAAGCGGGCAAACAAAAAACCCCTCCCCAATTTACCTGGGAAGGGGCTTTTAAGTATTAAGATTAAAAAATTACTTTGTTACATTGAATTTACCAATGCCGATCAGTTCCTTCTTACCATTATAGGCATTGTACATATATAAGCCTTCAGCATATTTATTTACGTTCAATTCGTGGCGGTTGTTTTGAATAGCAACTCCGTCAATTCTGCGGCCAGTAGCATCAAAAACTTCAACCATTGAAAGACTTTCGTTGGCCACTGAAGCAGCAAATGTAATATTGTCGGTCGCAGGGTTTGGGAATACTTTAATAGCGTTAATAAGCATATTGCGCTCGTTAATTCCTGCCACTAAGCCCGAAAAAGAAAGATCATCAATCCAAAGAGCACTGCCGATCTGTGGTTTAGTATAACTGGAATTAAAGATAATAGTTGCCGTATCCGGAGCTAAACCCGATTTGTAGATGAGAGGGACAGAAAGTTGTGCAAAAGATGCGTTACTTGCAATAACCGTTGCGCCATAAGCAATAGTGTCAACCTTGCTTCCGTTTCTCCTTTGAAAAAACACAGTGCATGTTCCATTGTCGCTTCCTACCGGTGTGTATTTAGCGTAAAAATCAAGTTGTGCATAGCGCGTAGTTTGTGTATAGCCTGGAAATAAATAAGGCGATGAAGGCATTATTTTACCTGAAAAAACGAAACCAAATGTATCATTTGGCAGATAGGTGCTAATATCAACGAATCCGGGAGTATATTTAATTGTTGATATTTTTACAGCATAAGTACCACCATTCACATTCGGTGATGTTGCCTGAGTTACTGATACCGCATTAGGGCCAAAAATGGAAGTACTACTACTCAATAAATTTGGAGTTCCCCATCCCGGAGGCTCGGAGTATCCACTTTGAGCTACCCAGGTAGATTCAAACCCGGCGTTAGGAGGTTGTTGTGCAAAACCAATAGTTACACTAACTGAAGCTATAAGAAGCGTTGAAAGTAATTTTTTAAACATAGGTTTGAGTTTTTATGGTAGGTAAATGTAATAAATATTGGTGGGAATTCAAAGCGGGATTTAATATACGTAATGGCCGTAATTTGCCTATAAATTAATGCAGCAAATTTAAAATTTAATTTTAAATTTGCTGCATTAATTTATAGTATATTTGTACCATGCTAAGGCGAAAAGCGGAAAAATATTTAATAGAACTTATAGGGTACTTCCCCGCAGTAGCTATTGTTGGGCCAAGGCAGGTGGGTAAAACAACATTGGCAAAATTGCTCATTAAAAAAATAAAAAAGCCATTCGTATACCTGGATTTGGAGTTGAGTTCGGATTACAACAAACTTAAGGACCCTCAATTGTTTTTGGAGCAGTATGTGGATAAATGTGTGATTATTGACGAGGTGCAGCGCATGCCGGAGTTATTCCCATTATTACGTGCATTAATTGATAAGAACAGGGTCCCGGCCAGATTTTTGTTATTAGGTTCGGCTTCTCCGGATTTAATTCGCGATAGTTCGGAATCACTTGCGGGACGGATTGGGTATATTGAATTAACTCCTTTGAACATAACAGAAATAAAAAATAAAGCGAATTCAAATTTGTTGTGGTTAAGGGGAGGCTTTCCCGATGCTCTTCTTGCTCCTACGGCAAGTTTGTGGCAAAAGTGGGTCAGTAATTTCGTTAAAACATATATTGAAAGGGATCTTCCTATGTTGGGAATGCCTGCATCACCTATACTAACACAGCGTTTGTGGGCAATGCTTTCACATCTGCATGGCCAGGAATTAAATTATTCAAATTTGGCCAAATCCCTTGAAATTTCAGTTACAAGTGTAAAAACTTACATTGATTTTTTGGAGCAGGCCTTTCTTATCAGGCGATTGCAACCCTATAGTATGAATACAAAAAAGCGATTGGTGAAATCTCCCAAGCTTTATATTCGCGACAGTGGTTTGCTGCATTATCAAAATGCAATTTATTCGTATGATGATCTCTATAATAACATACTAATAGGCAATTCATGGGAAGGTTATGTTATTGAACAAGTGTATCAGCTTTTGGCAGATGATTTTAAATTATTTTTCTATCGTACAAGTGATGGGAGCGAATTGGATATTGTGTTTGTTAAAGCGAATACCGTAGTTGCAACAGCCGAAATTAAGCATACGTCAACGCCAACATTATCCCGAGGCAATACAATTTCAATTAATGATTTGAAAGCGAAAAATAATTTTATAATTACAAAGGAAAGTGAGGATTATTTTCTCAAAGAAAATGTCAGGGTGTGCTCACTAAGAACTTTTTTGGAGAAGTACCTGGAAAAGATCTGAAAAAATTCCTATGTCAGTTTCACACAAACGTCCTCTTTACCGGTTCGGGCTTAGAACGTAAAAGGAAAGACCCCTCTGAGAATTTCATTATTTTATTTTAATATAGGTAATAAATTTATTACCTTCGATCAATGAAAAGCAGTGAGCTTATCAGAACATTGAAAAAGGATGGTTGGTTTGTAATACGGCAAGCGGGTAGCCATATGATCATGAGGCATCCTACAAAAAGCGGGCAAATTGTGGTGCCGAGTCATGGTAGTCAGGAAGTCGGCAAAGGGTTACAAAATAAGATTCTGAAAGACGCGGGCTTGGAATAAAAAATACTGATTATGAAGAAAATTGAAATAGTTGTTGAACGCACGAGAACAGGATATTCGGCGTTTGCGAAAAAGTACGCTGTTGCGACTACAGGAAAAAGTTTGTCGGAACTTAAGAAAAATATTGTTGAGGCCTTAAATCTTAACTTTGTAGAAAAGGGTAAAAAAATTACTGAAAAGAATTTAAAAATAACCCTGGATTTGCCTCAGTTTTTTGAGTTTTATAAGGTAATTAATGCTAAGGCACTTTCAGAACGCATAGGTATGAACCAAAGTCTTTTGGCGCAATACATCAAGGGCAATAAAACGCCTTCCTCTACTCAAATAGGACGAATTTTAAGCGGTATTCAACAAGTAGGAAGGGAGCTTGCAGAAATTCGACTTCTATTGTAATTATTAGTTTGAAATTCGGTAAGAGTTATAAATCCTTACACAAACGCCTGCAGATCATACAATCGTTTATACACTCCATTTTGGAGTAAAAGCTGTATGTGGCTGCCCCGTTCAACCAGCTCACCCTTTTGAAGTACAATAATTTCATCCGCATGCTGAATAGTTGAAAGACGGTGCGCGATAACAACTGATGTACGGTTCTTCATTAATTTATTAAGGGCATCCTGTACCAGTCGTTCCGATTCTGTGTCAAGCGCAGAGGTGGCTTCATCTAAAATAAGTATCGGAGGATTTTTTAAAACTGCCCGGGCAATACTCAGTCGCTGGCGCTGTCCGCCCGACATTTTGCCCCCGCGGTCGCCGATATTGGTCTGATAACCCTGCGGCATTTGCATGATGAACTCATGCGCGTTTGCTACTTTGGCGGCTGCTATCACATCTTCTTCTTTCGCATGCGCCAGGCCCAATGCGATGTTGTTGAACACGGTATCATTGAATAAGATGGATTCCTGTGTAACAATTCCCATCAGTTTGCGCAGGTCGGCTATGTTCACTTCTTTTATGGCACAGCCATCGATCAATACATTTCCTTCGGTAGCATCGTAAAAGCGCGGTAACATATCGGCCAATGTTGTTTTTCCCGAACCGGACTGACCGACTAAGGCTATGGTTTTTCCTTTTTCAATTTTTAAATTGATGTTGCGTAAAGCCCAGCCATTATCACCGCACGTATAAGCGAAAGAAACATTTTTAAATTCAATTTCTTTCTCAAAATTTCTGATCGGTTTTGGGTTGTTTGTGTTTTTTATTGTCACTTCGGCATTTATAATTTTATTGACACGTTCTGCCGAGGCAAGACCCTTCTGTACATTATAATAAGCGTTGGTAAAGGATTTTGCCGGGGTAATAAGCTGCGAAAACATAGCGAGATAAGTAATAAATACCGCTCCTTCCATACTTTTTTCATTCAATACCATTGCCCCGCCGAAATATAATATGATCACAAATACAGAGATTCCCAGGAACTCGCTTAATGGTGATGCCAGGTCAACCTGGCGGTTTACACGGTTGGTAAGGTTGGTGTATTGCCTGTTCTCGGAAAGAAATTTACCGGCTACCTGACTTTCCGCGTTAAATCCTTTAATGATGCGGAGTCCGCCCAGTGTTTCTTCCATTATGGAAAGCAGCGTTCCCATTTTTTCTTTTCCTTTTGTCGCCGATTTTTTCAGGCTTTTCCCGATCCACACGATCAGCAGGGCGGTTACGGGAAGTGTTATAAACGCTATTAATGTAAGGCTTGGGCTCATCGCGATCATCATTACAAGAAACAGGATAATGTTAAGCGGCTCACGGAATATCATCTCCAGCGATTGCATGATGCTCCATTCAATTTCCTGCATGTCGGCCGTCATGCGCGACATAATATCACCCTTGCGTTCATCGGAATAATAGGAGAGAGGCAATTCCATGGTTTTCTCAAACACTTTATTACGCATGTCGCGTATAACCCCCGTCCGTATCGGCGAAAGAAAGAACATGGCAAAGTATCGTGTAATGTTTTTCAATAAAATGGTGACTACTATAAAGGCGCATATCCATACCAACACCTGCATTTTTCCGTGATCAACAACTCCTTTGGCCAGGATGTAATTTACCTTGTTAATAACGGCATCGGTGGAAAGGTGAAGGGTTGGTTCTCCTTTGTTGATGACCTCGTTTAACTTTTCATTGTTATCAGAAAAAAGGATCTGCAAAAAAGGGAACAGCATAATAATGGAGAAAACCGAAAAAATAACAGAAAGAATATTGAATGCAATATTTAGAATTGCATAATTCCAATAGCCCTTCACATATTTTAACACCCCGAATAACTTCTTCATCAGAACAAATATAACTCTATACTTTAGATTTTAGTATGTGTGGCTTTCTTATAAAAAGCGGCAGAGTCGCGGAATATTTGCAAGGTTTAGATTTTACAGCATTAAATGTAAGCTGGGGCGCACCGACACATTATATATTGCGGTGCGCCGCACCTTATGTTTTTTATAAGAAAGTCCTGATGTGGTAAATTGAACGTTTCCTCTAAACATTATTTTGATACCTTTGCAGACCGATTCTTCAATACATACTTCTCCGGCTGGAGAAGGTTTCCGGAGAACGGATGAGGCAATGGATTCAACCCGTCAACTAAAGGTAGCTCGCCTTATACAAAAGGAAGTAGCTGATATTTTTCTGCGTGAAGGCAAAAATTATTTTGGCAGTGCATTGATCACTGTTACGGGAGTGCGTATAAGTCCGGATATGTCGTTTGCGAAGATATACCTGAGTTTATATGGTACTAAGGACCGGAATGCTTTATTGACTTTAATAAAAGAAAATGTTCCCGAAATAAGAAAGAAATTGGGTCAGCGCATAGGAAAACAAGTACGGATAATTCCTGAAATTAATTTTTATATTGACGATTCGATGGATTATGCCGCACGAATAAATGAGTTGCTGAATAAATAGTATTGTAAGGATTAAAGGAATCAAAAAATGAAATACATTGCTAAGCCCGCAAATAAACTTTAAAATCCTAAATCCCTAATCCTAAATCCTAATTATTTGTACTGATTTGTATAAATAGAATTATAGCAGATGCATTACGACCCTATAAAACGTACACTTGGCAACGTATTTAACCGTTCACCTTTTCTGCGTAAAGTATTTTACAACCTGCTCGACCTATTACTGCTGCGTGCCTGGCACATTCACAAAGAGATCAAAGTCTGGCTGAGAACAGCTCCGGGAAATGTATCGGTTTTAGATGCGGGCGCGGGTTATGGACAGTATTCGTATTACTTATCGACCATCAACGCCAATTGGAAAATACTTGCGATAGACGTGAAGCAGGAACAGGTGGAGGATTGTAATAATTTTTTCAGGCAGATCGGTCGGTTAAACGTAAAATTTGAAATGGCCGATCTCACAAAGTTCAGGCAGGAAAATACCTGCGATCTGGTTTTGTCGGTTGATGTGATGGAACATATACTGGAGGATGTGCTGGTTTTTCAGAACATTTATGCGTCATTGAAACAGGGCGGAATGTTACTTATTTCTACACCTTCCGATCAGGGCGGGTCAGATGTTCAGGGCGATGGAGAAGCCTCATTTATTGAAGAGCATGTGCGGGATGGCTATAACATTAAAGAAATTGAGGATAAATTGAGGTCTGTCGGTTTTTCAAAGGTGGAGGTACGCTATTCTTATGGCACACCGGGAAAAATATCATGGCGTTTATCCATGAAATACCCGATTTTAATGCTGGGAACAAGCAAATTGTTTTTTATTATTCTTCCGTTTTACTATGCAGTAACCTATCCTGTGGCTTTTGTGCTGAATTTCATGGATACTGTTTTTAAGCACAAAACAGGTACCGGTCTTATTGTAAAGGCCTGGAAATAGGGATGTAGACGAGCAGGGTTAGCTGATTTTCTTTCCGCAAACTCATTTAGCTGTGGTATAAAAATTTAACTTTATATTTGATCTGTTCAACTTCAAAATCATAATTGGCATGAAGACTAAAATCTTGCTTACATTATTGACAGCTTTTTTAGCAGCTTCAATTGTAAATGCCGAACCTCCCGGAAGAAGGGGCTCACATAGCCATAGAAAATGGTCGAATGGATTTATCGGCGTTTCTGTGGGCGGGGGCTTGCCTATGTCGGATTATGGTAAATCGGATACAATAGAAGGATCGGGGTATGCTAAAATGGGTATACATTTTAACGGAACTGTCGGCTATAAAGTAATGCCCTTTTTGGGTGTAATGGCTATGGTAGGCGGGACTTTGAATAGTTTTAATGCCGATGATTATGGAAAGCAATTTTTGGATACAGCTTCAATCAAAACCAGCTGGAGTGCAAAGCAGTATTTGATTGGCAATTATCTTGGCGGTGCATTTGTATATTTCAGCGATGGTCAAAGCTATGATATTATGGTGAGGATCTTAGCAGGTCTTGCAACTGTAAAGTTCCCGATCATAACCTCTGAATCATCTTCTTCAGGGTGGACGCAGGAAAAAAATATTGAAGTGCCCTCCTCCAGGGGGCTTGGATATGATGTTGGTGTGGGTATAAATTACAAGCTGGCAAGCAAGATCGGCTTATTGGTAAATGTTGATTATCTGGGAACTGTTGTAAAGTATGCCGACAAAACGGAGTCGACAGAGGTGAAGTTCGTAAATGGAATTACTGCCAACTCCACTTATATTGATACAAAAAAATACGCCCAGGTGGTTGGCCTGGTTAATTTTACAGCGGGCATTTCGATCAATTTTTAAAGACCAATTCATTTCCGGCACTTTATTGTGATATAGCAGGAGGCGCAGATTTATACAGTTGATTTTATAAAGTATCAACACATCTTCGATCAGATCTTTTCAACTATAATCTTTATCGCGGACTACCTGTTTCCTGAGATATCGATTTCATATATTACTCAATAGAGCTTTATGTCGACTAAGAATTTTTGGTGGGCTTTAGTGTTCCTGCCTGCCGGCAGTATCCGCTAAATATGTTTTTAAAATCTATTTAATTATCTTATTCGATATAATCTCTGATTCTTTTAATTAATTTTATAAGAATTCATGAGTGTTTGCTGTTTTGTATTGATCTGTAATTTGTAGCATTTTGAATTTATCTCTCTTCATAGCCAGGCGATATCTTATTTCCAAAAAATCGCATAATGCCATTAACATAATTTCGGCTGTGTCGATAGGTGGCATCTGTATCGGAACTATGGCACTTATTATTGTGCTTTCGGGTTTCAATGGGCTTTCTGACCTTGTTAAATCACTTTATAATTCTTTCAATGCCGATATCCGTATCACGCATAAACAAGGGAAGATGTTTCAGCTGAACGATCTTGATATCCGGCGGCTGAAAAAAATGAAAGGTGTTCGTTTTTATACCGAAGTACTCGAGGAAAATGCTTTGTTAAAATATAACGATCAGCAATGCCTGGCATCGATAAGAGGTGTAAGTGACGACTATCAGGAAATGTCGCGTTTTGATACGCTTGTCAAGGAAGGTAATTTTATTTTGAAAAGCGGACCGCAAAATATGGCTGTTATCGGGAAAGGGATCAGCTACCTGCTCAATGTGGGGCCGGGGGAATTGCTCACTCCCGTTTCAGTATACGCGCCTATACGCGGAATAAGCACCTCTTTGAACCCTGAAGATGGTTTTAACAAACAGCATATCTATGTCTCAGGTGTTTTTAGCATTAATGATGATTTTGATTATAAGTACGTACTTGTTCCAATTGATTTCGCCCGCAGGGTATTTGATTATACGAATGAAGTAAGTGCTGTTGAATTGGGGCTCAGTTCCGGCGTGAATGCTGAATTAATTAAACAACAGATCAGCGACATGTTAGGAAAAAAATTTGTGGTGAAAAATAAATACGAACAAAATGAGCTGTTGTTTAAAACATTAAAATCCGAAAAGCTATGGACCTTCATCATACTTGTATTTATTATGGTTGTGGCCACATTTAACGTGATAGGTTCACTCACTATGCTCATCATTGAAAAGAAAAAGGATATTGGTATTTTATGGAATATGGGTGCCGATCTTGGACTGATCCAAAAAATATTTTTAATTGAGGGTACGCTTATAACATTGATCGGAATATTCAGCGGCTTGCTGCTGGGTACGCTTATTTGTTTGGGACAACAGCAATTTTCCTGGGTAACATTCAACGAATCATTTGTTGTGTCGGCTTATCCGGTAAAAATGCTGGCGATCGATTATATAGTGGTGTTCGCTGTTGTACTGTTTATAGGGCTTTTGGCAGCGTGGTATCCGGTAAAATTATTTACGAGGCGTTATTTCGCTGTCTTTCAAACAGCCTGAAGCTGGCCATAGTGATTCACGACTTCTTCCAGAATACCAAAAATTTCATTTGCATCATACAGTGTCACCAGTTTCATTCTGTATTCCTTAAAATGATCGAGTCCCTTAAAATAATTCGCGTAGTGTCTGCGCATTTCAATTACGCCAAGCTTTTCACCTTTCCATTCAATTGATTTTTGAAGGTGAGTTTTGCAAACACTTACTCTGTCTTCAATGGTGGGAGGAGTAAGGTGTGTTCCTGTTTTTAAAAAGTGCTTTACTTCGTTGAATATCCACGGGTGGCCAATGCTGCCACGACCGATCATTACTCCATCAATTCCATAGGTATCTTTCATCAGCTTCACCTTTTCAGGAGAATCCGCATCGCCATTGCCGAATATGGGAATGCGTATGCGCGGGTTATTCTTTATTTCCGCTATAAGTGTCCAGTCGGCCTGCCCCTTGTACATTTGTTTACGGGTGCGTCCGTGTACGGTTAAAGCGGCTATTCCCACATCCTGCAGCCGTTCGGCCACTTCAACCACGTTTTTTGTATTGTCATCCCATCCCAATCGGGTTTTAACGGTTACAGGTCGGGTGGCGATCTTAACGATCTCACTCGTCATTTCCACCATTTTCGGAACATTCTGTAATAATGCGGCACCTGCACCTTTACAGGCCACCGCTTTAACAGGACAACCGTAGTTAATATCGATCAGGTCGGGGTTTGCTTTGTCGGCAATGCTTCCCGCTTCGCGCATAGAATTGATATCGCTGCCAAAAAGTTGTATGCCAATGGGGCGTTCGTATTCAAATATATCGAGCTTATGTACACTTTTAACCGCGTCACGGATCAGGCCTTCTGAAGAAATAAATTCAGTATACATCAGGTCGGCACCGTGCTGTTTGCACACAAAACGAAAGGGAGGATCACTCACATCTTCCATTGGCGCGAGGAGCAGAGGGAATTCACCAAGTTCTATATTACCTATTTTTATCAACGTAGTAATTTAAATAGTTTGTGCCCCTTAATTTTTAACTTTGGCTTCACAAAATTGCAGTGAAACCTGTTTTTTATGTAACAAAGGTATAAAATCTAATATTAACCGCATGTTCAAGGCGTTGAGCCCGCTTCGTTTTTTTGTAGTTGTTATGATCTACTTTGTTTTGCTGCTTGGGATCACGATCTGGAGCTCATTCGGCGATATGTCTTTGGATATGGATAACAAGGAAACCCTGTTCCTGATGAAGGTTGCGCAAGCTGTGAGTGTTATTATGGTGTTCATTCTTCCTGCATGCATGTTTGTCCTGTTTTTTTCCACTGATAAACTGCACTATTTTTTATTACACAGGTCTCCTCCATTTCTTTTTGTTGTTATAAGTTGTGTTTTAATTATTACAGCCCTTCCGCTCATTGCGTACCTGGAAGGGCTAAATAAGGCTGTGACCATGCCGGCCGTTTTTTCAGAAATTGAGACCTGGATGAAGGCCAGCGAATTGAAGATACAACAGATTGAGGAAGCATTTTTGAAGGATCAATCTGTCGGCGATCTGTTAATGAACCTCTTTGTTATTGCCTTTATGGCAGCATTCAGCGAAGAGTTATTTTTCAGGGGACTAATTCAGCGATCCATGCTTAACCTTTCAAAAAATGTTCATTTATCGGTTTGGATCACAGCAATTTTATTCAGCGCCTTTCATATGCAGTTTTACGGATTTATACCAAGGGTATTGCTGGGGGCTGTATTGGGATATACTTACGTTTGGAGCGGTTCGTTATGGACAAGTATAATCATTCATTTTTTGAACAACGGGCTGGTTTTGGTGCTCATTTATCTGGTGAACACGGGATATTTACCAAAGGAGGTAGAACAAATGGGAATGGAAAGCGATAAAGTAACATTAAGCTGGGCATTATCAAGTTTGGCAATGGTTTTAATGAGTATGTTTTTATTATACAGGTTAAAGAAGCCGGTACAATATGTTACCTGAGTTTTATGTGACAGATATTTTTAATGACAGGAATTATTTGATTGAAATAATTGAAGTAAAATTTGAATTAACGCCATTCCTGCGGATATATATACGGCTATCCTTGACCATTTAATTGCTGTCATAGATAATTCATGTGCTCTTTGAGTATCAATTTTAGCCTGTTCCAGCTTTAGAAAATCAAGATACTCAGTATATCCTTCTGCTGTTAATATTGCGAATTGATTATCATGCCCCTCAAGTTCATTTTCTTCAACAGCACCTCCATTTGAAGGTAAGTTTATGTATCTGAATAATGCTGGGTAATAAAATTTTTTGTAAAACCACAAATGAAAATATTTTTGAAATTCGCCATGTGGCTTTAGGCCAAATGCATTTAACTTTTCCAGTAATTCATTATAAGAAATCCCATTGGTCATGTTTTTTGTTCCAATTTCTAAGGCCTGTATGTAGATGTTCTTGTCCATTAGCTATTGTGTATTTTTTGAAAAGACTAAACTGTCTATGTGATCCATTTTATATACGGTTGTTTTTTTGAAAGTAAATCATACATAAATAAATTATTTTCTGTAGAACCAATGTAATAGTTTATGACATCACTACTTATTACTTTAGAAGCATACTTAAATGAAACTTTATCTGGAAAGTTAAGGCACGTCCATTTTTCAATGGAAGGAGAGATTAGAACCAGGGCTAAACTTATATGTAAAAAGGATATAAAGACTAAAGTTCTGAGATCTCGGCCTTGTTTTACATATGCATCAAGGTCATCTTTATTAACCGCAAATAAATCAAGTATTAGTTTAAGAATGCATAATATGCCTGTTGCGAAAATTAGAATTTTCAACAACTCAGATTTACGGAAATAGCTTATATAAATTGAAGAAAATGAATACAGTAACAACATCATGTTAGTGAAAATTAGTGTTGCATACTTATTGCCAAAATTGAAAATATTTAATTTTCTAAAAATCGAGGCGCTCGTTTGAATTTTTATTGACTTCTTTTCATTGTAAGATTTATGGGTAATAATGTAAAAATATAAATGGCCGAAAAAAAGTAAACATGTTAAAAAAATTGGGACAAGAATATCAAGTATGCTTTTAGTTATTTCTCCTAAAGAAACGAATGGAATAATGTTTATTCCAAATTGCATATAATACAGCACTAATCTTACTGAGCATAGGATTAAAGCCCACAAAGTAAACAATGGCAAGTATTTATATATTTTATCAAATGATTCCATGATGTTAAATCCTAATGCAAGGTAATAAAAGCAATCCTTAGCTAAAAATCCAAGGCTATCTTAACATAACGTGATCTTATAGAACAGAAGGTGTCCTATAAGCACGTTATATTAATAGCCTCACAGATAATAAAACACCTGAATGCAACGATTAATTGGGGGAAGTTCAGTTGAAAATCCTACATTTGTAACCTTAAAAATTTAAATTATAATTTAACCAGGACTGACCCAAAGCGCTTGCAAATTGCTTGCAAATGCAAAAAGGTGGTCTAGGTAAAAACTAGTACAGGAGAGGTGGCAGAGTGGCCGAACGCGCACGCTTGGAAAGCGTGTTTACCGAAAGGTAACGTGGGTTCGAATCCCACCCTCTCCGCTGAAAGGGACTGCCCTCGTAAAAAAGGGGGCAGTCCTTTTTTATTGCCCCCATTTCCATTCGAAAAATAGCTGATTAATTCAAAAATCAGGTTGACTTTTGGGGTTCGAAATGCCCCCTTTTCCCGATCATACGCCAATCCTTCAGGGAATACCAGCTTTTGTAGTCGCTCCTTGATGGAAATACCTGATTTCCCCCATAGAGAAGCGAGCTTTTGGCTCACAATAATTGCCGCCTTAAAATAGGTCTGCGGGTTCGAAATGTTGCTGCCGAGCTTCTCCAATTGCTCGATGATTCGCTTCTTTTCGGTGGCGTATTTTACGTAAAAACGGTCGAAGGAATCTTTCGGCATTTGCTTGAGAACATAGTGAGCCTCCTCTATACTTTCAATTTTCTTATCCACCTCAGCAAGCTGGGATTTTACGAGTTGTTCCTGGTCGGTGTCGCCCTGGGTTAACTTTTCATAGGTGTGCTCCAGTTGGTAAAGTAAGGGGGCTTTGGCTACTTCCTTTTTTACGGCATACTGCGCCAGATGCTTCAGGAACAGCTCGTGCATCTGCTTGGCGCTCCGGTTGCATTTGCAGCCCTTGGTCCGGCATTTGTAGTAATACAGCCCCTTTGCCTTTACGATATATCCTGTAAACGGCTCACCGCAATCCGAGCACTTTACGAAAACCTTCAGGGGCACATTCTCGTTCTCCTTGCAATGCGGAACCCCGTATTTCGCAGAAGTTCTAATGAAGCCATTCACTTTCAGAAAAACATCCCGGCTGACCATTGGCTCATGGGTTCCTTCCACTACTTTTCCGTTCAGCATTCCGTGTGAGATCATGCCGCAGTAAAAAGGATTCGTAAAGATTTTATGAATCTGCTGTTTGTACATATTCACTCCCATTGAGCGGAGTTTGGCAACTATGTCGTCATTTTTCATGCCGCGTAGCTTCCAGTCCCATGCCTTTTTGATTTTCTTTCCCTGTTCATTCAAGACAATTCGCCTATCACCGTTTATACGTATAATATCATAGCCCTGCGGTGGCTTTACAACCCAAATCCCCTTTTCAAATTTCTCTTTCATGCCGGCCATTGCTTTCTGTTTACGTAATTGATTGTCGTATTCAGAAAACAGGAGCTGTATATTCTGGTGTAATACACCGCTTGGGTTGGTAGTATCTGTGGGTTGGGTTACGGCATGAACCGTAACACCGTATTTTCTGCGAAGGTCAGCCGCCAGTTTGATAGCCTCGCCTCCGGTACGGCTGAAGCGGTCCATGCTATAAACAAGAATCTGGCTGACCTTACCTTTGTTCTTTTTGATAAAGTCAAGCATCCGCTGAAATTCCTTTCGCCCGTCTGTTTTCGCGCTCTCGTATGTGCCGCCAAAATAGGCAAGGATATTCCGGTTGTATTTCCGGGCATATTCATCCATTGCCTTCTTTTGAGTTTCAAGAGAAAGATTTTTTTCTGCCTGCTCTTTACTGGAAACGCGGGTGTAAACAATATCCCCGTTCGTGGTAACGAGTTTGATGTTGTTCTTGCTCTGCCGTCCGAACCGTGCAAAGAGGTCTGTGTTTTTTAAAAGTGTACTCATGCTGCTATTTTTAAAGGTTCCTGATTCATTAAATACTCAATGATGTCATTTATTTCTCCGCGCTGTTTCATCTTTTCCAGTTCTACATAAAACTCATGGAATAACTCGGTAAAAATCTGGAGCGAAAAAATAATTTCATCCGCCTCCGCATCAGTTACATTCCTGAATTCCGGAAAGGTGCGAAGCACTTCTATGGTCAGCGGCTTTTTTGCCGGATTGATGCTTTTGATCTCTGCATTTACTATGTTTTGTAATTCTTTACTCATGGCAAAGGTGTTTGCTGGTTCAACTAAGGTTAAATGTCTCATCTGTTTTTGCCATTTTTTATGCTGGGGTCAGGGTGTTAAACAGATCACCATAACCTCAGTTTACATTGATAATCAATGTGTTACAAGTATAATCCTTTACCCTGACATGTTCAACTTTGTTTGAAAGTTTTTATGAGCTGAATATCAGCTATGTTTGGGTATTATGCCGTATTCCCGCATCTTAGCCCTGCGCTCGTAGGAGTTATACTTGCGCCCCGTGGTATTTCCTGCTTTTGGTGTGCTATGCTCCACATCCGGGGCAGTGGTTCCAATACGGGCGATAACGGATTTCATTTCAGCCAATGTGTCTTCAGCAATTCTGATCTTAACTTTTTTAAAATCCTCTTCCTCCAGATAGCGGACATATTTGTTAATCCGTCCGGTCATTTCCTTTATAAAATTGGCGAGCGGATAATCAGAAGGCAATAGTCGGAAGTTAAGGGAGTCTACAAGCTCAATCATCTGTTCTGAAATGTATTTGACCATACTTATATCTACCGTCCGCTTCGTGAACTCAGTCAGCTTTTTAAAATGACTTTTTACACGCTCATTTACGTAATTTACGTTTTCCCATTGCGAATAATACCAGTTCGGGTAATTTTCTTTTGTGAAAATGCTTGCCGATTTCTGTTCACTTATTTTTTCGGGAGGGGGCTCCTGCTTTTGTTCCTGTAGTTGCGGGCTCGGCTGAGGTGTAACAGGCAGGGGCTTTATCTCCTCTTTTACTTCTTTTACGGCTGTTTGAACCGGAACCTGTTTCTCAATCACAATTACTTTTTCCTGTTGTGGCTGCTGGGGAACTGCCACTTTTTTCAATAGCTCTTCGAGCTGTTTCATCGAAAGCGTAATAGTCGGCTCAGGATTCTGCTTTTGCGATTCAGGCGCTGACTTTTTCTCCGGTTTTTCGATCTCCGGTAGGACGCCAGGATTTTTTTCCTGGATAGCAGGCGTAATGGACGACTGCTCGTCTTTTACAGGTATTTCATTTACCGGATTAATCTCTTCCTTAGCTGGAATTTCAATGGCGGTTTCGTTCAACTCTGATTCAGTCTCTTCTGCCACTTTTTCTTCTCCGGCATCATTTACGGCATTGCCAAAGGTCATTCCCTTTCGCTCGTAGTAAGCATATTGCTTGCAGGAGCCGGGGCAATATTTACGGCTTGGATGCTTTGCTTCAAATTCCTTTCCGCATCGAATACAATTTCTTTTCATAGCTTTTTATTTTAAAGGTTAGTCTTCTTCATTTTCTTTTTCATCATCATAGCCGTGATAGTCGCTGATCATTTCCTCGATCTGCATTACGGCTTCCTTCTCATCAACGTCCTTTCGGTCGTACTGTATTTGTATGGTAACCGTTTCTTCTTCTTCATTGCCGCCCCGGAGTTCATTGGTGATTCCGTGTTCATTCAGAAGATTGGATACTTCCACGATGACGTCCACCGGCACTTCGATTTCATCTACTGTAAGTGTTTTCATTTGATCTTTATTTATTGGTTTGACATAATTTTATTTTCTCGCCTGTATTTTATGTATGTGCCGTTATAGACGGATGTCCCGTCAAAATACATAATGCAAAGTACCCCCATATTTTTCAGATATACCTCCTACTGGGAGCGGGATGGGAGGATTTTTTTTATTGCCGTCTTTTACATCTACCGCAAGGGGCGGCATGCGGGGTAGACGTAGTCCCGTCAAATACGTAATGCGAAGAAAAAAAATGGTGGTCACATAGCCCTCCTACTTGGAGGGGGTGGGAGGAATTGTTACAGATTCTGATTACTGCGGGGAAAGCTCCATTTTAATTTCGTAATTTCCACCTTTGAAATTTCAATAAAATGTTTGGCAAGCGCATATTTATTTTCCTTATCGCCCTATTAGGTTTCTTTTTCTTTCATAAACCAATTGAGTTATTTTTAAATAATTTATTAGTCGCGCATATTTTTTCTAAAGTAGACACGTCAATTCCCAATGATATTATTGTTGGCGTATTTTTAATAGGCATTCTTATATTTTATTTTCCTAAGCGAAATAATTACGTCCCCTCAACGAATGTTTCACTATCGCTTATTTTTTGCTGCATAATTTACTTTTATTACAGGTTCGTCTCCGACCTGTGGGTTTTTAGATCATTTGCTCAATTAGAGCACGTGAAGTATACAGATATACTTTTCATTCCTGCTATAGGTAATATTTTTTTATGGATCAAAAGTATACGAAGTAAACCACTTCCCGAAAATGGCCAGGAAGCATTTTTTGATGATGAACCACTTGGTAGAACAAAATTGGATGAGTTAGGGTATTCAAAATACTCACAAATGTTGGCTAATAAGATTAATGCAAGTCATTTCGATAAGGCATTTGCCATAGGCGTAAATGGGAAGTGGGGATTAGGAAAAACTTCGTTTATTGATTTGTTAAAAAGGCAGATTGGGAATGAAAATTTAATTATTGTAGATTTTAATCCTTGGAATAGTCATACCCCCAAAGCAATAATTCAGGATTTTTTTGAAACAATACAAGAGGCGATTCGCCCCTATCATTCATCTCTCGCCCGGTTGTTGGTTTTCTATGCAGATAAACTTGTCGCATTAAACGACAATAAAATCGCTAAATCCATTCAGACATCTGTTGCCGCCTTTACAGGATACGAATCACTCAATAGTTTATTCAAGGATATAAACGGTGCATTGCGAAAAATCAATAAAAAAATAATTATTTTTATTGATGACCTCGATAGATTAGATACGGAAGAAATTGTAGAGGTAATCCGACTGATTCGGAATACTGCAAATTTTCACAACACATTTTTTGTTGTAGCTTATGACAGAAATTATATTGTAAAAGCTCTCCATCAGCATAACCCATATAATCACGAGCAATTTTTAGAAAAAATATTTCAAATTGAGGTTACATTACCATATTTCAAAAAGGACATTTTCAGGCATAAATTGGCTGAAAAGTTAAAAAAGGTTTTCCCCGAATCACTACATGAAAAAATACATGAGGAAATAATTGGCTCGCCTTCCGTTACCCCGCAATACCTGAATGACTGGCTTGAAAGTATGCGTGATGTTACGCGTCTTGCCAATTCTCTTGCATTAAACTTAAGAAAATTAGATGGCGAGGTAGAACTTAATGACTTTATCAGATTGGAAGTTTTAAGGCTAAAATTTCCTTCTGTTTACGAATTGCTATTTAAAAATCCGGGAGATTTTTTAGATTTTAATCAGCGAAGCGGAGACAATACATATCAGTTGAGAAGATTTAAAAATCCTCAGCAAGATATACAGGATGAAAAATTCCGTTTTGCAACTTCCCATCTGCAATTATTTCTTCTGAAAAATCACCAAGCACTTTCTGTTTCCCAAAATGAAATAGAAAATATAGTTGACTTTATTGATGGAATTTTTGACGGTTCATTGAATTACGGCTATTCATACCGCTCCCATCTATCAGTTATACATCCCAGTAAATTCAACCGGTATTTCGCCTACGATTTGCTGGAAGGAAATTTATCTGAAATTGAATTCAGCAAATCCAGATTGCTTAATCAAAAAGATTTAAATGCCAAAATTTCCGAGTGGATTGAAAAGGGATTGGAATCAGAAGTTAAAAATCGCTTTACCAGAATAAAAGCGTTCGATAATAAAGACGATTTTGAAAAAACAATAAAAGCTATTTTCCATTTGGCAAATATTCCGCGAACCAAAACGGATTTTTTTCATGGAAATTTGATTGGCTATGATGGCAAAGATTTGGAACATAAGGTAAGTGATTATGACAATAAGATTAGTGATAATTTATATAAACAACATGGGGGCAAAGAATCTCTGAGAGCTTTTATAAAGGGTTTATTTGATAATGCGAAACCTCCTTACTCCTTTGAGGCGGATTTAATTCGCTCCCTCAATCATCAGTTTTCGGATTCATTTCCGCTTACAAAAGAAGAATTAAGGAATCTTTCGCTTCATTATTTCAAAACTTACTGCGACCAAGTACCCAAACTGGACAATTCTGTTTACCGATTATTTCATTGTTGCAAACAAACAGAGTGGGTTCCAGCGGGAGGAAGCGCCCACACTTCTAAAGAATCCGTACCGGAAGAAGCAATAACTATAATGAAGGATTTTATTAAAAAAGATTTAGATGGATTTCTTTTTTCATGGATTGATTTCGATGTGTTCAAGGAAACTACTTTTTCTGTAAGCAATTTCCCCAGCGTGTTATTCGGAAGCTGGCAGGCGTTTGAAGAATATCTTTTACAGCAGGATGAAAGCAAATGGAAATACCTTGCCGAATTCAAACAGTTATTTTCTTCATACAAGGAAAAAAACTTCAGCATATATGTTCCTTTTGATTTCAAAGTAATCCCAGTAAGTGAAAAATTCAGGAAAAAGTAAACCATGAAATCCAAAACCCCTTCTTCCTACATCGGTATTTTAAATGAGCTAAAGGAAAAAATCCGGAATGCGCGGCTAAGGGCCACGCTTTCGGTGAACGTGGAACTGCTCAGGATATACTGGGAAATCGGCAAGGCTATATCGGAGCAGCAGGAATCGGAAGGATGGGGGGCAAAAATTATTGACCGCCTGGCGGTTGATCTGAAAACCGAATTCCCGGATATGAAGGGCTTATCGGTCAGGAACCTGAAATACATGAAGTCCTTTGCCGAGGCATACCCTAAATTCCTTCAGCATTCCCCTAAAAAACATCAAAATACTGATAATCAGTCACTTGAAATTGTGCAAGTGTCCCTTGCACAATTAGATAAGCCCGGCTCAGGCGAATTTGTGCAGGCATCGCTTGCACAATTGAGCTGGTACCACCACATCACCCTGCTTGGTAAGATCAAAGACCCGGAAATACGGCTTTTTTACGTCCAGGAGACCATTCAAAACGGCTGGAGTAGGGACGTGATGGTGCACCAGATCGAAGCGGGGCTTCATAAACGGCAGGGCAAGATCGCCAGCAATTTTAAAAATACCATAACGCCCGGCCAGTCAGAATTAGTGCAGCAGTTATTTAAAGACCCGTATAAATTCGATTTCATATACCTGGGAAAAGAGGCGAAAGAACGAGACCTTGAAGACGCGCTTACCAGCCAGCTGACCAAGTTCCTGCTTGAACTCGGCCAGCACTTCGCCTACATGGGCAGGCAATACAGGCTGACAGCTGGGGAAAAAGAATATTTCCTCGATCTGCTTTTTTATCATACCCGCCTGAAAAGATATATTGTGATAGACCTGAAGATTGATGAGTTCAAGCCTGAATATAAAGGCAAGATGGAATTCTATCTCAGCCTTGCCGATGAACATTTAAAACAGGTTGATGACGAAAAATCTATCGGGCTCATTCTCTGCAAAACAAAAGACGGGCTCGTGGTGGAATACGCCCTGCGCGATTCCTCAAGGCCGATTGGCATTGCCGAGTATTCGTTGGGGCAGGCTCTTCCTGAAAACCTGCAAAGTGATCTACCTACGGTAGAGGAACTGGAGCAGGAAATGGAAAAGGAAGTCCAGGAATTTCAGAAACCCGTTGAGCAAAAACTGGATCGTGTGAAGGAATTGATTAAGGGACTCAAGCAACCCAGGGTAAAGGAAAAACGCAGCCCAAAAACTTCTGCACGGATTTTTAACCAGGTCGTGCTGCCGCTCCGGGATGCGGTTAAAAATTCCCTTTCAAAAATCTTTAAGGAATTCGAGAGTACCGAAATAATAATCTGGTCGGGCGGACAGGGGCATAAAACCGACAAGCAGGCACAGGTGCACCTAAAAAAATACAAGACATTTGATGAATTCAGGATCGAAATCCGGCTTGGCGGATTCAAGCCTGCCGGGACAAAGGCCTTTTATATTAATCAGGAAATAAATATAACAACACAACTGTATTATTACGCCATCGGTTACGGAAAAGGCCAACAGGAAAAAATAATACCGGAAAGATTATATCACCTAATCCTCGACAGGCAGGAAATTGAAAGCATAGCGGAACAATGGACTGAAAAAATTTTGGATGAAATTGCCGGGCAGATTGAACGGATACAAAAGGAGAATGGCAAATAAATTCATCTCTAAACCAAATAATCCATTACGTGTTTTATATTGTCCAGGTCCACCCCCTTCAGTATAGGATTATCTCTTGACCCGTTTTTCACAATAGTAAATCTCACTTTGTTTTTCTTTAGCCAATTTGTGTTTTCCTTTGATGGCTGATGCCAGAACCAAAACTCGTATTGCTTTTTTCTCTGCTTATATACCTTTAATTTTTTTATAAGCTTCTTCCTTTCAATTTTCAAATTATTATTATCCGGAGTAACCTTGCACTCAATAATCCTGACCTCACTATTGCTATGAAGAATTACATCAATTTCTCCGGAAGATTTATTAATATTTAAATCAACCGAGTATTTGTCATGATAGTTTTTGCTGTGGATATAAAAAGCAAGTTGCTCCAAAATTATGGCTTTTGCTTTGCCAAGAATGTCGTCATCCAGAAGTTTCCTCTTTCTCGATTCCTGTTCAAGCCTTTCCTCTACCTCCCTTACCTTTTGAGCTGTCAATGCCTCCTGATCGGGGGAGTACATATGCTTGGCGACATACTTTTTAAATAGTCCTTTATCTACTGACATCTCCCGCAGTTGCAGACGACCATTTCGTTTGTATTTCTGAATTATTTCTTCAGCCCTTTTTTGTTCAGAACCGGAAAAACCTGAGTGATCCCCGCAGCAATCGTAATACAATAGCCATCCATTGTAATAGTGTCCAGCAGCAGCCTTGGAATCAATTAATATCCCATAACTGTAATCATTTCGCTTTTCATCTAACGGATGAACAAACTTGCAAACAATTACCTTCCTGAACGTCCTGGTATTTTTACGAAGAGCGATTGTTCCCGCAAGAAGGGTAATAAACGCAGGAATTCCATTATGCATTGCCGCTCCTTCCTCAAATACCAATAGAGGGTGCCAATACAATAGCATTTCAATCTTCTCTTCCATGCTCAAGGTGCTATACGGATCAGCCATTCCTTTTGAAGACAATAGTTTTTTGAAAATTTTCTTTTGAAACCGCTTGTCGTTGGTCTTGAAAAAGTTCTCTGCACTTAAAATATCAAAGTCATATTTTCTTTCAGTTGGAGTAATTATCTCATGTTTGATTCGATAGAAATAACTATCGAGGCTTGTTTGTCTCTTCAGGTCGAATCGCTGGTTTAAAATCTGCTCCATGTGAGAAAGTCCCTTGGGTTGTTTTAAATAAACGTATTTCCTCCAGGAAAGAGCACGATGCATTAGCCTTAGACTTGTTTTTCTGTAGACTTTTTCACCAACGATTTTATGCCAGATATATTGAAGGGCATACTTATAACCGTATAAACAAAATTCCAGTCTATTATCATCAATCCAGTAGTTCTTCAATAGTGTTCCATGATAAGCCACCGGTCCGTTATTATTGACCTGGGTGAATTGAATATACAGATTCTCCATCAGTAAAAAACCGATAGCATTCCCTCTTGTTATATTTTTTCGACGGGAAAATTTAAAGTAACCATCAAAAATCTTTTCAAAGACCTCCATTTCATTTAAAAAAGATTGAAGATTACTATTAAGCTCTGATAGGTTTTTTGATTTTAGAACGGGCTTGAAACTGTTGTAAATGTTTTTGAGAAAAATGATGCGCTCACACGTATTTGGAAGTTTTTCGATAAATTTACTTTGTCCACTGGCACATTGCAGCAAAAAATCTTCTTGTGCCTTAAAAAAATCCTCTCCCGCCACGTGATCAAAAAGCTGGCTGAACGCACATTCAATAAAAAATTTATATCCTTGAAATATTTTTGCGTCAACTGGCTTGCGATATTCTTTTTTTAACCAGAATTCATAATCTTGAGAATTACTAATTAATTTTAGAATCCGAATTGAGGGAATAATATTGTGTACTAATGAATTCATGAATTAAAGCTCCATCCTATTTTGTCTCTTCTCCTTTCGTTTCTTCGCGCAGTATCCAGCATAGGCCGATTTTATTGTATCAAAAATCTCCGGCTCGTAGTTGGAGGTAGCGTTATGTATACTTTTTGACAGGTTGCTCTGCCAGTTACTGCTGAGTTTTACGTCAAATACTTCAGCCAGGGTTTCTACGATCTTGGTGATCTCGCCTTTCCCATTATTGAGAAATCCGGCTTCGTGCATTCCATAAATCAACTGCACAAATTCATTCCGGTTATCTTTTTTACCAGTCCATTGTATCTTATACGCAGTAGACGATTTAGACACTTTGCTTCCGGCTTTTACTTCTTCCAGAAGTGCGGGAAGCCGCCTTTTCAGCTCCATCTGAGCCACGTGCCTTACAAAATACCGGATCATTTCCCGGTCATTCCGGGCAAGCGCACGTAATTTCTTTTCCTCCTCGCTTATATACAGTGTGATCTCCTTGCCATCTTCCAGTAATTTGAAGGGTCGAATATCCTCCTTATCGCCATAAGAGTCCCGGAGCAGCTTTAAAATCTTATCTACCGGTTCACCCCGCCTGTAATGGATTAGAAATGCTTCAACAAATCCCTCCCGGTGTTCATCTGCTCTAACCAAGTCAAGTATGAAGTCCAGTTCCTTCCTGATCTCGTTATACACATATTCCCGGTCTTTAGCCCGGCTTAGCCGATACTTTATATCACGCTCCATTGCCTTCATGTAGCGTTCCAGCATAGTGTTGAACAAGGAATCGAGTTTGCCCATGTATTTTACAAATTATGCGTAAAAATACATAATAGGCGTAATATATTATATCAGCTGGCTTAACTCATATTTTCTTGGGCAAAACCTGAGTTTTTTCAAAATGTTTTCTGGTATCCTTTAGCATACTTTTTACGCACCATTTCGAATAGCTCTTTCCGAGCAGGAAGCCTAAAAAGCCCTTGTGCTTTGTGTAATAAATGCTGAGTTGTACCTCCGATTTGCCGTTTGATTTAGTGGAAATAGCGAGATACATTTCAAACCAGTCAATCACAATCATTTTTGCATCGCCAACCGTTCCCCATACCTTTTCTTTCCCGTTTATCCATTTGCTGACTTCAACGGTAAAATCCATCTTCATTCCAACCACTTTGCCTGTCCACCGGTATTTCGTTCCCAAACCTGTCTGGTGATCTGTGAGCCAGTGAATATGCAGCTTACCGCCCATCATGGCCCCGCTGCTTTCAGTCATATGCATGCCTGTATTTTTAATATCATCCATAAAAGCGAACACTTCTTCCGGGGAGCCATTTATTTCCATTGTTCTCTCGTAATATCTTATTTTACGTCCTTTTACGGTGTCGCCTTTTACAGGCTTACTTAAGCTATCCTGTGCACTAAGCCCGGTGGTGAATATTCCTGTCCCTATCAAGATCATTATAATTTTTTTTAATTTCTTTGTCATTGCTGAACGATTTTAAATTTCTTTCCTGTTTGAATGATGACTAAAGACCCTATACCTGCCATTACAGAAATTATCCAATCATAGAGCGACATTTCATAAAGAGACAACACTTCTCTGATCGGTATAATCGCATAGACTCCAAGTAAAATAATCAGCGAAGCAATAATTGCCCTCCATACATATTTATTCCTGAATACCTCCGAACGAAAAAAAGAGGATCCGCTGCCACCCATATTAAATACATGAAGGAGCTGGCAAAAAATCAATGTAAAGAATAAAATATTGTTGCATAGTTCCGGGTTCCATAATTCGGATTTATGGACTGTGTAATGGCTGAAGAATACAGCCCCGATGCTCATCGAACCTATAACAATTGAGTAAAAGAAAATCGCCTTCCATCGCATTTTATCAATAATTGATTCGTTTACATTTCTTGGCGGCCTTTTCATGATGTTCGGGCTTCCTTCGGTTATTCCCAATGCGAGAGCTGGTAAAACATCCGTGATCAGGTTAATGAAAAGTATCTGGAGCGGGAAAAGCTGAAAATGCAGATTTAATACGGAGGCGGTAGCGATTACGATCAGCTCGCTCAAGTTGCAGGAAAGAAGAAATACGATGAATTTTCGGATATTCTCAAATATAATTCTGCCTTGTTTGATAGCCACCACGATGGATGTGAAAGAATCATCTTTCAGGACCATATCCGCCACTTCCTGTGAGACCTGAGTTCCCCTTAATCCCATTGCAATGCCTATGTCAGCTTTTTTAAGTGCCGGAGCATCGTTTACTCCGTCCCCGGTCATGCCCACTATGTTTTTTCTTTCCTGTAAAACAGCTATAAGATCAAGTTTCTGCTTGGGACTTACCCTTGCAAATACTTTTGTGTTCAGCCAATTATTTTTCTCCAGCTCGCTGAGTTGTTCATAGCCTTTCATTGTCTTGCCGGAAATTACATCAGTGTTTTTTTCATCCGCAATCCCAAGTTTCAGGGCAATATTTCTTGCAGTGGAGGGGTGATCCCCGGTAATCATGATCACATTGATGCCTGCCGATTTGCATTCTGCAATTGCGGGATACACTTCCTCCCGCGGAGGATCGATCATTCCATACAATCCTGCAAATACCAGGTTATCTGATAATTTTTTATCCGGTGATGCCGCTTGTTTATAAGCGCCTGCGATAACGCGCAATCCAGAATTGGCAAGTTCCTCGGCTTTCTGTGACCAGTATTTTTTCTTTCCGGCATCCAATTCTTTAATTCCATCTGTATCCAAAATCTGGGAGCAGCACAGCAGTAACTCTTCGGAAGCACCTTTCGCGTAAACCCCATAACTATCTCCGATTTTATGGAGGGTAGCCATAATTTTAGTTTCAGAAGAAAAAGGTTCTTCCTTTAGTTTAGGAAATTTGGTGCGGGATTCCTGTATGTTAATATTATTCTTTACTGCATATTTAAGAAGGCCGGTTTCAAGCGGGTCTCCGATCTCCTTAAGGGTTCCATTGTTATTTTGCAGTTCAGCAGTATTGCATAAAACGGCAATCCGGTTAATAATCTCAGATGCTTCTAAATTAGAAGCGGGCGTTATGACTTGATTAACTTCTATTTTATTCTGAGTCAGCGTTCCGGTCTTATCCGTACATATTACATTTGTCCCGCCTAATGTTTCAACCGCTGAGAGCTTTTTCACAATTACATGCTGCCTTGCCATCTTTAACATTCCCTGGGCAAGGGCCATTGTTGCCACAATGGGCAATCCTTCCGGTATAGCGGCTACGGCAAGTGCTATCGAGGTCTCAAGTATTTCGAGTACTTTTTGCCCGTTCAACAGTCCTGTAATAAAAATTACAATAACCAATGCCACTGTTATCCAGATCAATTTCCTGCTGAAATCTTCCAGTTTTTTTTCGAGTGGAGTGGCTGCTTGCTCAGCCGATTGCACCATTTTCGCAATCTTCCCAAGTTCAGTATCCATTCCTGTTGCTGTGACCACCATGTATCCATTGCCTTTTGTAGAATAGGTGCCCTTATATAGCATATTACTTCTTTCGGCCAGCGTTGTGTCGGATTGAATTGCACTGATCTGTTTTTCAACCGGAATAGATTCGCCTGTTAATGCTGATTCGTCTATCTGCATCTGGGTGGCGGAAAAAATTCTTCCATCAGCGGGAATCATATCCCCTGCCTCGATATAAATAACGTCTCCCGGTACAACTTCTTCTGAATTTATTTCGTTCAATGTCTTATTGCGAAGAACTTTTGCAGGAATGGCAGATAATTTCCTCAAGGCATTCATGGAGCGATCGGCCTGATATTCCATGTAAAAGCCGATGAAAGCATTGATAAGTATTACAACGAGAATAGCTATGGCATCCAGCCATTCGCCAAAGTAACCAGATAAGCCCGCTGCAAAACAGAGCAGCCACACAATAGGACTTTTGAACTGACTGAAGAAAATTAACCAGGTACTTTTCCCTTTTTTCTCTTCTATCTTATTCGCGCCATACTCCTTTAACCGCTTGGCCGCTTCATCAGCAGAGAGGCCGGTTTCGACATTTGATTCTAATACCGAAATCACTGTCCCGGCTTCCGTGGCGTATGGTGATATATTTTGCTTAATGCTTCCCATGAGTAATCAGTATGTGGCAGAGCTGGTGGCCTTCTTCACGTATGGATTCAATCCTTGACGAGGAAATTCCAATATTGCTCAGATGCTTCGTGTCCCGACAAATTTCCTTACACAATACGATCTTTTTTTTTAACAATTGCTGCTTTTCGCTTTTGGTGAGAGTGGTAAGGCAGGTGATCGGGTACAATCCCAGAGTATCAATCTGATCCTTTAGCCCAGCCTGATGCGGAAAGTTCCAGCCGATAAGATTTAATCCGGCACATGTTCCATATTGTATCGCGTCATCCGAAAATCGCGTATTAGTCACTACCCAGCCCTGATGAAATTTCGTGCCGTGGCCGGGTAGATTTTTCCATTCCTGCTCCACATCTTTGAATCGGGCTTGTATATAAAGGGGAACTTTGACATCGCAGATCGTACCCCTATGGTTGTGGTATTTACACTCAACCATAAAGTGCTTCTCGTCTTTTTCGGCTATTACGTCTATTTCGTGATTTACACAATGGCCTTTAACAATTCTCGATACCTCAGTGTAAAATCCCTGATGTTTTAAAATCTCCGCGATGAATTTCTCGAACGGATAACCTGAAGGACCCAGTTCCAGAATAGCCTGTTTCAGTTTATACCGGGCAGCAACAGGCTTGGAATGTTTTCTGAGGAGTTCAAAAGCGAAATGGTAAATCTCCTTAGTGGAAATTCCATCATAAAGGCGGTCTTTTACATCTTTTACGATAGAATTTATCGTTGCTTCATCCGCCCCTGAATGGCTTAATGAGGCAATAAGTTTTTTTGATGAACAGCCGCCTGCTCACCGGAGGCTTTTGTAATTACAAAAGAAGGCATCCGGCATTAGTTTTCTTTTTTATCGCAGGTTTTTCCGATCAAATAGCTTAATTGCACCCCAAGAAGCAAGTTTCGTCCGGTCATGTTATTGGAAGCCATATTTCCCATAAAAACCTCTGTGAAACCCTGGTTAGCAAAAACCATGATTTGGAATAAATCCTTTTGCCGTACCGGAATATTACCGCCTAATCCAAGATAGATGCCCATATCATAGGCCCTCGTATCATCCGTAATATTATCGCTGCCCGTGTCGTAAATGCGGCTTGTGGAGGACAGATAATGCTGGGTTATTCCTAATTGTAAAAGCAACTGGTGATTCTTGATCAATCCTTTGGTTCGAAGCTGTCCTCCAAGATTAAAATCGCATTGCTGAAATTTATAGCGGGGATTAAAATTATCCATGTAATTCGTAAACCTTGCTCCGCGCTGTTGATATCCGCACTGAAAGAACAATCCCCACTTCCATGCGGGAAAATACTCAAGGCGGATTCCTGTTCCGAAAGCAGGCATAAACGACAGATCAGAATTCATTCCGTTCCCGTTCATCATACCCCCATTCATATCCATATTATTATTGGATTTAAGGATAGTCGACATTCCTGCCGTATAAGACGGCCCGAAATAAAATTCTTTCTGTGCGATGGCTGAAATTGCCAAACAGATAATTGAGGAAGTAAAAAATATTTTTTTCATGGTTATTATTTTATTATGCGATTTCGAATTGAAGCATCATGCCGTTATCTTCATGCTCAAGATTATGGCAGTGCAAAACATATTTTCCTTTATTCTGAGAAAAAGTCATAATCACCCGCACCTTTTCTCTCGGCATAACCAAAACTGTATCCTTCCAGCCTGATTCCGTAGCAATAATAGAATTTCTTCCACCCGTGCGGTCGAGGACTTGAAATTGTATTCCATGAATATGCATCGGGTGCGGCTCTTCGCCAGAGGAATTGTCAAAAACCCATATTTCCGTTGCACCTGCCAGAACCGTTTCATCAATCCTGTCCGGGTCGTATGTCTTCCCATTTATCGTATGCATCATTCCACCCATATTTATTCCTCCGTGTCCTCCCATTCCATTCATGTTCATGGTTCCGATTTCGAATACTCTTGTTTGCGATGCAGAAGTTGCCGGAATAAGATTAATTACTGATAATGTTCCCGGAAGAACAAATGTGTCTGTATCATTTTGCGAAATGGTGAACTTTATTATTTTGAATTCCTGCATACCTTGTGCTGTACCACCAGAAAATGTTTTGTTGATAAGATGAACATCTGTGCCGACAGAAAATGCTCCGAAATTTATTATCAGATCTGCCCGTTCTCCAGGGCCGAGTAAAAGAGATGAAACCGCTTGCGGAGTTGTAAGCAATCCTCCATCCGAGCCAATCACTGAGAAAGGAGCACCGTTACTGAGAGCAAGATTATAAATTCGCGCATTAGAGCCGTTCAGAACTCTTACCCGGTAGTTGCGCTTATTCACGTTCAGATAAGGGGAATAAACACCATTCACGGTAACATACGGCCCCATATAGCCAGACATGATTTCTCCCTGATTCGGAGAATAATCCAACGCGTAATCAGGAAATACACGTTTGTCCTGGATGACAAGAGGTATTTCAAAACTGCCTGAAGGAAGATTCAATATCTGTTCCTCTGTATCATTCACGATAAAGACACCCGCCAGTCCTTTGAATGCCTGTTTTGCTGTGAAACAATGCGGATGGGGGTGATACCAATGCATTGCAGCCCGCTGCGACACAGGGAAATTGTAATTGAATGAGCTACCCGGACTTATTACATCTTCGGGATGTCCGTCCATCGAAGCGGGTGTCATTAACCCATGCCAGTGAATATTTGTGGGCTCGGAAAGATTGTTTTGAAGAAGTGCATTTACTGTCTCCCCGGAATTTATTTTTATTGTAGGGCCGAGAATACTATTGTCTTGGTAGCCGAGTACGATAGAATATTTATTCTGAAAAATAGAATGCGTAGTTTGTTGCGCTGTTAATTGCGGAGAATTACCGACTGCTGGCGGAATGGATAAAACCGAATCAAAATTTCCTTCTATGACTGTAACGGGCTCTCCCTGCATATCCATCATATTGGTTTTTCTGCATGATGAAATAAAGGATGAAACAGCCCCTCCAAACATCGTATAAGCAGTTGCCATTCCACCTACTCGTATAAAATTTCTTCGCTTCATAAGCATTCATTTATCTATATATTCAAATATTGACATATATCCATAGTTGATTATTGATTGTCCGGTTTTAATACAGCCTGTGAAACAGCAATTGAAATCTCATCCGAGTACCCTCCAGGAACAGTGACGCCAAAATCCTTCAGACAAATTTTGAAATCAAGCGTAAGAAGACAGGAATAATTTCCACCGCTCGAAATATGCTTGAGCAATCCGGTTATCATTATTTTTTTGACAACACCGTTCAATTGAAACTCTGCTTCAAACTTTAAATTATGAGGTGGATGGCTGAGTGTGTTTACATAAGGAATATTCATTTTCCCTTTGAGCGTTGCCAGTCCGACATTTGAATTCAGCAATTTGGCGTTTAACAAATCGGTTTGGGTGCGAAGCGTAAGAGGGTCGAGCTGGAGTTCTATTTCTGCCGTTTGATAATTTATTCGTGCGAACAAGTGGTGGCTCGAAGCCAGAATCTTTTCTCCCTTGTATGCCCCGATTATTCCAACGCTTCCTTCAACTGTTTTGTAAACCTGCGCTGAAGTTTGCGCTGAAAGGTTCATTGCAATGAATGTGCAGAACAATGCCGGACAAAAAAGCAGAGTTTTTAAAATCATACGCTCATTTGCTTTGATTTTTCGATAGGAGATTTCCATTTTTTACACCATTTTTATCTTTTCCTTTTTTAGGTTTCTTCAATGGTTCGATGGGGAAACTTTTCATAATGCTATGCACAGCAGGATGCACCTCTTCCATAATATAAGCAGGGTCATAAATATCTCCCTCCGCGCTTCCCGTCCATACAAGTTTTTTTAATTTCCTGTCGAACATGTTAATGATAATCGTCCCCTTTACATAAGTTTCTTTGTATGTAGAAGTATAACCGTAATAACTACTACGCAATCCCCACCCGTAATAAGTATAATAGTCATAATAGGGATAGTAATAGGGGTAGTAATAGTGATTATAATAGTTGGGATAGTATGAATAATAGTAGGAAGGAGAATAATTGTACGAAACGATGCGTTCCTTTTTTTCATTGAGCAAGACCAACTGTACCAATACATCCGGGGTGTCAACCTGCACGCGGTATCCGCGTTCACCTAAACAATGAATGATATAATTTTTTGTGTTGTTGCGGATTATGTCATTGTCATAAGGAGTATTTGTGAAAGAATCTTTTTTTGTGACTATTCCGCTGTCGGGCAGCCAGGCAAAGGTTTTATACTTTGTGAAGTCCACACTCCTGTCATAATTGGAATAGGTTGCAGTGTAAATGTTGCAGCCAGCAATTGCCACTGCGATAATCCCTGTAATAATTTTTGCGATTAGTTTCATCTGTATATAATTTAGTTAAGCATTGATATTCAATTTTTTAAGAACAGGTTAAGAGCGTAAATTTTCATCTTCGTACTCCCACACACAATTGCTTGTATGTTTGGTAACAACGGTTGGTGCTTAACCTGTAAACG
>JACPDY010000001.1:70274-88446 GCA_016183775.1 Bacteroidota bacterium | reverse complement strand
TATAGAAAATCAGCCGCTTAGTACTAACCTTGACAATCCCGAAGCGCTAAGCTATCTTCGCCTAACGGACGAGCAAGAAAAAGGGGATTTAGTAGTAAACCATTTTGAAAAAAGTGTCCAGTTATTAGGGGGCTAAGACACAGCCTGTTGTTAGAACTTTTTGATATAGAAGATGAAAAAATAAATAAATCTTTAGAAGAAGCAGAATGTATTAATATGGAAAGGGCTGCCATCATCAATAAAATAAAAAATCTGAATGAAATCGCAAAACTAAGAGTGCAACTGAAAGAAAATATCTTCGACAATTTAAGTCTGCGCAGTTCAATAAAAGAAAAAGATCTTAACAGGCTCATTACTCCATTAGAGCTTAAAAAGAACAGTCCGATTTCAACAAAAGCTAAAATAGAATATCATAATATAAAAGGGGCCTATTATTTTAAAATCAAAAACTATGAGAAAGCCCTTGCGCAGATGAAAATGAAATTGAACTGCATTGAACATTTCCCACTAACAAATCTGTCCATATTGAGAAAATACTTCGGCACCATTACTAACATTATCACGGCACAATCCGTTTTGTCACTGTTCAATGATGTCACTATTTCAATTGAAAAATTGAATAAATTGATGGTGAATGATGTTGTTATTAAAAATATTCCTTTTCAGAAAATGATTATTCTTCAACAATTGTTGTTCAGGATCAAGCTTCATGTAGCAAAAGCAGAGTTGGAAGAAGCGCTGAAATTGATCCCTGAAATTGAGTCAACTCTTAAAAAATACCAGGGATCAATTTCCATTGAAGTCAAAAGCACATTTTATATTTACCTGGGCTATATATATTTCATGGCAGAGGATTTCAAAAAGGCTTTAGTATGGATGAATAGGTTAGAGAATGAGATCGGATCTTCTACACGACAAGATATTCAAACCTTATGCCGGCTTCAATTAATGATCCTATATTATGAGTTAGGGTACGACGAATTGATCGGGTACCTGCAAAGGGCAACCAGCCATAGCCTTATAAAGAAGGGTGAAATGTACAAAACAGAAGCCGCTATTCTCGGCTTTTTCAAAAAAGAACCGAGAAACAGTAATTCCCAAAAAGAATTGACAACTATTTTCAGGAAATTAAAAGTGAGAATAACAGCATTGCTTGTCGACCCATTTGAAGCCAATATGCTTAACTCATTGGATATTATTTCATGGATAGATTCCAAAATTGAAAATCGAAGGTTGATCGAAGTTCTGAGAGAGAAAGAGCAAAGAAGGATCGCGAAACAAAAATAAACCGGCAAGACCGCTATTTCGCCATCACTTTAAACTCCGTCCGCCTGTTCTTCTGCTTATTCTCAGGCGTATCATTCGGCGCGACAGGCTTTGAATCGCCGTAACCCTTGAAAGACAAGCGTTCGGCAGGAATTCCATTTATAACCAGGTATTCATACACCGATTTAGCGCGATTATGCGAAAGTGCGGCATTCAGCTTTTTATCACCCGTATTATCCGTGTGTCCACCCAATTCTATCTTCATGGTCCTGTTCATATTCAAAAAAGAGACCAGTTTTTGCAACTCCGCTTTCGATTCATCTTTCAGATCGAATTTATTCGTTTCAAAAAAAATATTTTTCAGCTGAACAGTCAGGCCTGTATCTATTGGCTGCAAGGGCACATCCATAAAAAATGGTTTAGAAATATCCTTTGTTTCTTTCAATGAAAAATTCTCGGAATAGAATAAATAGCCGCTCTTTGAAACATTAAGCGCGTAATTTTTATCAGCAGGCAAACAAACTAAAAACTCACCGCTGTACTGATTCGACTCCGATTGCATAACAACATTACTTGTTTCAAGATCGATCAGTTCAAACGATGCGGCCAACGGCCTCTTTGTCTGGCTATCATATACCTTGCCCTTTAAATAAGTAAGGTTTTCCGGACGAAACTTTTTATCAATTTCAAACGTGTAAATATCAAGACCGCCTATTCCTCCTGCCCTGTCCGATGCGAAATAAGCTAGCTTGCCTTTTGAATCTACCAGTAAGCTATTCTCATCATTATACGTATTTATCGGATAACCTAAATTCACTGCATCTCCCCAATGCCCGTCCGGCTGGCGTTTCGACATAAATATATCCAGTCCACCCATGCCCACGTGTCCGTTTGAAGAAAAATACAATGTTTGATTATCCGGGTGAATAAAAACGGACTGTTCATCAAACGGTGTATTTATCTTATTATTTAATCTCACAGGGTTGCCCCATTTACCATTCGGACTTATTTCAGCCATATAAATATCGCCATGCTTTTTTCCTTCGTCATTAACAATTCCTCTCACAAAATAAAGCGTTTTCCCATCAGAAGAAAATGATGGCTGACTCTCCCATGCCTTGGTACTTACAGGAGCACCCACATTGTGAGGGTTAACCCACTTATCACCCATTTTTTGTGTTACAAATATGTCACAGCTGCCATATCCTTTCCTGTTAAGTCCATACCCATAGGCTTCTTCACAAACCACAAAAAATAAATATTGTCCATCTGCAGACAAACATGGAGCGCCTTCATTCGCTTCCGTGTTTATACTATTACCAATGCTTTTAGCCTGGGTCCATTTACCCGTTTCTTTGGAGGAATAAAAAAAATCTTCCTGGAATCCCATTCCGTTATGTTTAATTTCTTTCGGCAATGTGACTTTTCGGGTAAACAAAAAGGTCTGGTCATCAGCTGTTAAAGTTGGGAAATATTCATCGTCAGCGGTATTGATCTCGGGCCCGATATTAAAAGGATTGAACGGAAGCGGATGCTCCATGGCATCAAGCGCGAAGTCGCAGCTTTTAATAAGAATTTTAACTTCATCATCCATTTTATGACTGACCGATCGTGCAGCAAGATAACTTTCAAAATGAGATTTGGCATCTTTGTATCGTCCCAACTTTAATTCCACCCTTCCGGCGAAATAAAAATTATTCTGAAAAAAATTGGGGTTTATTTGAAATGTTTTGTTGTACTCACCCGCTGCTTTTTCATATTGTCCATTATACGCATACAACTCCGCAAGGAAAGCATGCGCTTCAATGAACATGCTGTCCCTATCAATGGCCTTTTTCAGAGCCTCCATTGCTTTTGCGGGATCCATCGCGACAAGATTCTGCGCCTCCTGGAACAGCTTAATTGCCTTTGAATTTTTGGTAGAATACGTCCCGGGCTGGGCGGAAACAAGTAAGAAGGAAAAAATAAAAAGGCAGAAGGAAAGAAATTTTTTATTCATGCTATTTCAAATTAACAATTAACATACCAAACTACTTAAAATCTGAAACCTTGAACCTTGAACCCGGAACCAATTAAGGTATTCCCAGGTATTTATGCGTTTGCAACGACATATTCCACTTCGGGTTATTCATCACATAATCAACGATCAAAGGCATTATTTCATTGCGCTTGCTCCATTCAGGCTGCAAATAAAGCTTACATGAGGCGCTTACTTTAGCCGCATTTTGTTCCGCCCATTTCAGGTCATCTTTATTGTATACGATCACCTTTAATTCATCCGCTCTTTTCAAAACTTCAGGCAAGGGTTCCGCAGTTTTTTTTGGCGACAAACATATCCAGTCCCAACTTCCGGTTAATGCATATGCACCCGAGGTTTCAAGAAAAGTTTTTATTTCACTTTTCTTCAATTCACTTGTAAGATAATCAAGATCATACATACATGGCTCTCCACCTGTAACAACAACTGATCTTGCCTGACACTTTGCTGCATTTTCAATGATCACATCTGTCGATGTCAACGGATGAAGCGATGCGTCCCAACTTTCTTTTACATCACACCAGTGACAACCAACATCACAGCCACCCACACGTATAAAATAAGCAGCTTTCCCCGTATTAAAGCCCTCTCCCTGGATGGTGTAGAATTCTTCCATCAAAGGCAACTGTAATCCGGCAGCTAATTGATCAATTTGAATCATAATACCGCATGTATTTAGGATTAATCCTGATAGTTATCAGGATTTGGAATAGGTTTTCAATCCATTTTTATCCTAAATTAGTTTTTTTTATCGTACCTTTTTAACATGAAATATTTTCTTTTATATAATTGGATACTTCTTGCCTGTTTATTAAACTGTCGTCTGTGCTATTCACGGGATAAACAAATTGATTCGCTAAAAGCGCTCCTCAGTACTCACCCTAATGACACAACATACATTGATGTATTAAATTCAATTGCCAGAGCACTGGTTGATAAAGGCGATTATGTGAGCGCGTTAAAGTATGCAGATGAAGTTTCTACCTTTGCTGAAAGCAAATTGAATGCGAAAACAGATCCTGATTTAAAACAAAAAATAGTTATAGATGATAAGATAACAAGAGCAATTAAACAAGGAATGGTCGTTTCGTTTAATACAATTGGAATTCTAAATGATCAAAAGGGAGATTTTACAAATGCTCTGAATTATTATTTTAAGGCACTAAAGGTAAGTGAAGAGATAAATTATAAAAAAGGAATGGCCAGATGCTACAATCACATTGGAATTATTTATGACAAACAAGGAGATTACAACACAGCTATGGTATATCAACTTAAATCATTAAAAATAAAAGAGGAAATAAATGATAAATTTGGAATAGCACGGTCGTTTGCTAATATAGCCAGTATTTATAAGAAAAAGGGCGATTATACTAAAGCATTGGATTACGCTTTCAGGGCAACGATAATTGAAAAAGAAAATAATGGTAAAGAAGGAACCGCAAGTAGTTATAACAATATCGGAAGCATTTATTACGACCAGGGCAACATCACGATGGCTCTTGAGTATTATTTAAAATCATTACGGATCAATGAGGAAAATGTGGATATAAAAGGAACTGCGGATTCTTACCATAACATTGGAATTTTATACAAAGATCAGGGAGATTACCCTAAAGCTTTAGAGTATTACTTCAAATCATTAAAAACAGCCCGTACCATAGGAAGCAAAGATCATTTGTCTCTATTATTTGGAGACATTGGGAATATCTATTATCATCAACTTAATTATTCTAAAGCCTTAGAATATCATCAAAAAGCGTTGAAGTTAGCTGACGAAATTGGATATAAAGAGGGAATTAACAATGCTTATATAAATATTGGAAATGTATTTGAAAGTACAGGCGATTATTCTAAAAGCGAAGAATACTATCTGAAATCATTAAAAACGGCTGAAGAAATGGGAGATAGAACAAGTATTGCCATTTCTTGTGGAAATATTGCTGTCGTTTTTTTTGATCAAGGTAATTATTTCAAAGCTCTTGAATATGCTAATAAGGGCCTTGCTTTGGGAAAAGAGGTTGGGTATTTGGATTTAATAAAAGATATTCAAGAAACACTTTCAAATATCTACCTTAAAACAAATCAACCCGCAAAGGCTCTCGAACACTACAAAGAATATATTACTGCCCGCGATAGCCTGCTTAACGAGAAAAATACAAAAAAAATTACCCAAGCCGAGATGAACTACGAGTTTAAAAAAAGGCAGGCCATTGAAAAAGCGGAACAAGAGAAAAAGGATGCTATTGTAAAAGCGGAAATAAGCAAACAAAAAACAGTGAGAAACAGTTTGATAATAATATTTACATTACTATTAGCAACCTCAATAATGCTTATTACAAGCTACAGAAGAAAAATAAAAACGACCCAACTGCTTGCCCAGAAAAACGAAGAGATCCATAAACAAAAAGTGGTTGATTTGCTGGAAAAGCAACGCTTAAAATCAATGAAAGATCTGATAATAGGACAGGAGGTTGAACGGCACCGTATTGCCCGTGAATTGCACGATGGAATGGGCGGAATAATGGCAGGTATTAAATTAAAACTGATTAAAATAAATTCAACTTTTGAAAAGAAGCAAGATCTGGAAAGTGTAATCAATAATGTTGATGCTGCTTATAACGAAATACGGACAATTTCACATAATTTAACGCCCCCCCAATTAACTAACACCGCCTTTACCGAAGTAGTAAAAACCTTTATTGAAGAATTTAAACCCACTACCAAACTGGATATCCATTTGGAATTTATAGAAGAAGAAAAATTAAACGAAGTTTCGGAAAAAGTGCAGGTTGAAGTGTACCGAATTATACAGGAACTTATAAAAAACATTCTCAAACATTCCAAAGCTAGTAAGGTTGTGATAGATTTAAGTAAATATGAAAACGAACTGAACCTGCTGGTGGAAGATAATGGTGTTGGCTTTGATAGCTCGAAAAAAAATACGGGTATAGGTTTAAGAAATATTCAATCACGGGTGGAAGCATTGAGTGGTGTATTATCTATTGATTCAAAAACCGGTTGGGGAAGTACATTTAATATAAGTATACCATGTTAGTTATAGTTACTCCGTGTAACTCTGTGAATCCTCCGTGGTTCTCCGTGCAACAAAAATGAATAGCACAGAGGTTCACAGGGAAGACAGAGGGCTGTAGAGAATAAAATGCTAGCATTAAATTTATTAAACAATATTTTATGCGCGATCAAAAAAAAAATAAAATCAACATAGCCATTGCCGATGATCACGCGATTTTCCTCGAAGGACTTGTCGCTTTGCTGAACGACATCGATGAAATAAACATTATAGGAACAGCGCTGAACGGGATAGGAATGCTTGATCTGTTAAAAACAAAACCGGTAGATATATTAATCAGCGATATAAACATGCCCGGTATGGATGGCCTCGAATTGAGCCAACAGGTAAAAAAATTGTATCCGCATATTGCAATACTCATTTTAACAATGCACGATGAGCAGCGGATGATCACCAATATGTTTCGGGCAGGTGTAAAAGGTTATATCTTTAAAAATTCAGGTAAAGAACAATTTGTTGCGGCAATTAAAGCGCTTGCCAGTGGCGAACAATTTTTGAGTGAAGAAGTAAAAAATAAAATGATTACAAACATTACCTCCGGCAAAGAGCAAAAGCCAATAATCCCAATACTTTCCGACCGTGAAAAAGAAATATTACAATTAGTTGCTAAAGAATTTACCACCCAACAAATAGCCGATCAGCTTTTCATCAGCCACCACACGGTTATTAGTCACCGCAAAAAGCTGCTTTTCAAGTTTGATGTGCAGAACACCGCAGGACTTATTAAACGGGCTATTGAAACGGGCTTACTCGACTAGATTTTCTTTCGAGAGTTTTATGGCGAGAAAATATTATCCCCATTTATGGGGATGCTTCTACTATTTTGATAGTTTAGCTTTGTCTGGAAACATAATAAATAAAAAGCCAGATCATGAAAACACAACTTAAGCAACAAATTGAAACTACACTGAAAGAAAATAATATTACTCTTTGTGATTTCGCAAATTATATTGATGTTTCAAAAGAGCAGTTGATGGGTGATCTTGAACCCGATACGCTAGATATCAGAACGCTTGAACAGATTTGTAAAGCACTGAAAATTCCTATGTATAGCTGGTATGGGGAAATGACCGACTCCTGTGCTACATCAACTTATTACAATGCTATAAAACTTCGTCAGGATATAAACTTAAACGAAATGATAGCAGAATTATTAATAAATAAGCACATAAGTCTATCTGAATTTGCCGATTACATTAATGTCCCGGAGGAAGAATTGGTCAAGTATCCTAAAACAGGTCAAATTAGTGTAAGAACAGTTGAGCAACTTTCGAAAGAATTTCGGATTCCATTGTATCCACTTTTGAAAAAAATAAACAATAATTAAGCGAATCTATTATGCAGGTTTGTTCATTTGAACCACCTCCCTGCGCAGCCGGAACCAATAGCCATAACGGGTATGATAAATGGGTCAAATACAGGGTGTACTGGAAAAAGAACGATTGGCTTTAAAAAAACTACAAAAAACCAATTAGCCTGAAATTTATTATTAAATTTCGCCATGAAATAGGATATCATTTTCTCTTAGTTTTGAATAAACAATCACAAAAATGAAAAAATACTTATTATGCGTTTTAACGGCTTTAGTGTATACATTTAGCCTTACAGCACAATCTAATCCCGACCTTACTTCTCAAATACCTATGGATTCCACGGTAAGAACCGGGAAACTCTCCAATGGACTCAAATATTATATAAAGAAAAACGGTAAGCCTGAAAAACGCGCTGAACTCCGACTGGCGGTGAATGCAGGCTCCAATTATGAGAACGACGATCAACAGGGCCTTGCTCACTTTGTTGAACACATGGCCTTTAACGGAACTAAAAATTTTAAAAAGAACGAATTGGTGAACTACCTTGAATCGATCGGCACAAAATTCGGCGCGCACCTTAACGCTTATACAAGTTTTGAAGAAACTGTATATATGCTGCAGCTCCCGACCGATTCGGAAAAAATATTCGCGAAAGGATTCCAGGTGCTCGAAGACTGGGCGCATAATCTGAGTTTTGAAGATGCTGAAATTGAGAAAGAACGGGGCGTAGTAATATCAGAACGAAGGAGCGGACTTGGCGCGCAGGAACGTATGAACCAAAAGACCTGGCCTATCGTATTTAAAGGTTCACGTTATGCCGACCGGCTTCCGATCGGAAAACTTGAGGTTTTGGAAAAATGCAAGCATGAAACATTGAAACAATTTTATTACGATTGGTATCGTCCCGACCTGATGGCTGTTATTGCTGTAGGTGATTTTGATATGGATAAAGTTGAAAAAATGATAAAGGATCATTTCAGCGGTATTCCGGCAAAAGAAAATCCGCGCCCCACACAGAAATTCGAAGTTCCGGATAATGAACAGTTACTCATAGCAAAAGCAAGTGATAAAGAATCGCAGTACACTATTATTGAATTCGGTTATAAACTTCCGAAAGAAAGTTCTGCCACTTTGCAGGATATGCGCAGAGGGCTTAGCTATAAATTATTCAACAACATGATGAACGAACGGTTGAATGAACTTACACAATTGGCTGACCCTCCTTTTAGTTTTGCCAACATAGGTTATGGACCATCATTGGCACGTACACGATCTGAATATGGCGGATTTGCAGTGGTTAAAGAAAAGGGAATTGAACGCGGCCTTGAAACATTACTCACCGAAAATGAGCGTGTAAAACTATACGGCTTTACAGAAAGTGAGCTCGAGCGTCAAAAGCTCAGCTTAATGCGTAATATGGAAAAACAATATAATGAACGTGATAAAACTGAATCAAGAAACCTGGTAAATAATTTGGTGAGCAACTTTTTAAAGGATGAACCGGCTCCATCCATTGAATTCAAATACCGGTTCTACAAAAAATATTTAAAAGGTATTACCCTCGCCGATATAAATGAACTGGCCAGGAAGTGGTCAACGGATGAAGGAAAAAATATGGTGATCACTATTATGGGACCCGAAAAGCCGGATGTGATCATTCCTTCAGATGAGCGGATCAAAACCATTATGGCCAATGTTCTTAAAACTTCACTCAAGCCTTATGAAGACAAAACGTCGGACAAGCCTCTGATGTCGGCAAAACCGGTACCCGGAAAGATCGGCTCCGAAAAACAAATAAAAGAACTGAACCTGACTGAACTTGAACTTTCAAATGGAGTTAAAGTTATTTTAAAGCCTACCGATTTTAAAAATGACGAGATCGTATTCACCGCATACAGTCCCGGAGGATTCTCTCTTTATGATGAAAAAGATCACATGTCGGCAGCCTATGCAGCCTCACTTATTGACGAATCAGGCATATCTGAATTCGACAATATTACGTTGAATAAAATGCTGACAGGTAAAATCATTTCGGTTGGCCCCTACATCGGTGATACAAGGGAAGGTCTTGAAGGAAGCTGCTCCCCCACAGACTTCGAAACAACTTTACAACTGATCAATCTTTATTTCACCGCGCCCCGAAAAGATGAAACAGGATTTGCCGCGGTCATTGAACGTGAAAAAAGCTTTCTTGAGAACCGTCAATCAGACCCTGAATCGGCTTTCAGAGATACCATAAACGTTACAATGTGGCAATACCATTTCCGCCGCAGGCCGCTTACATTGCAAACATTAAAAGAAATTGACCTGAATAAATCATTTGATATTTATAAAGACCGTTTTGCCGATGCAGCTGACTTTACCTTTTTCTTTATAGGCAACTTTAAGACCGAAGAAATAAAACCAATGCTTGAAACATATCTTGGCAGCCTTCCTTCAAAAGGAAGAAAAGAGAACTGGAAAGATATGAACATCAGATACCCGAAGGGTGTGATACAAAAAACAGTCAAGCGGGGTATAGAACCCAAAAGCGCTGTGCAACTGCAATACACAGGCTCATTTGAGTACAACAGGCAAAATCGCCTGGTATTCAACGCGCTTAACAAATTATTGGATATTAAACTGCGCGAAGCAATCCGTGAAGAAAAAGGCGGAACGTATGGTGTTTCTGTATACGGACGGCCGAGCCATTATCCCATTCAGGATTATTCATTGACGATCTATTTCGGCTGCGATCCAAAAAACGTAAACGACCTGACTAAAACAGCACTTGACGTTTTGGAAAATATAAAAAAGAATAGCGCTGAAGAAAAAGACATGATCAAAATAAAAGAAACGCTGAGGCGTGAATATGAAGTTAATTTTAAGGAAAACAGGTTTTGGCTGAATGCGATCAGCAACTATTATTTTGACAATGAGAACCCCGTAGATATTTTGAGCGTGCCAAAAATGGCCGAGAGCCTCACTTCCGATGATCTGAAGAAAGCGGCAAACATGTACCTGGATCAAAAAAACTACGCGAAGTTTGTGCTGATGCCTGAGAAGTAATACGGGTCAGAGTATTTACTGCAAACGGAATATAATTGTGTATTTAAGGGTTGGAAGTCGGAAGTCCGGAGTCAGAAGAAAGGAGACTTCAGTCTTCCAACTCCGGACTTCCGACTCCCGTCTTCTGACTTTTTCAAATGCAATAATTTACCTGTTATATATATATTGCCCTTTTACAAGCCTTTAAAGTATTGGTAAGCAAGGCTACGATGGTCATAGGACCTACACCACCCGGAACAGGTGTTATAAAGGAACATTTGGGAGCAACCTCATCGTACTTCACATCCCCGAAAAGCTTGTATCCGCTTTTTGTCAGAGTTGAAGGCATACGCGTAATACCTACATCAATAACAACGGCACCTTGTTTCACCATATCGGCCGTAACGAAACCGGGTTTACCCAAAGCCACCACAAGTATATCAGCGGTGCGGCTGATCTCCGCAATATTTCTTGTTTTACTGTGAGTCAATGTAACAGTACAATTCCCCGGATATGTGTTGCGGGCCATTAAAATACTCATAGGTGACCCTACAATGTGACTTCGCCCGATGACAACACAATGCATTCCGCTTGTTTCAATTTTATAGCGCTCCAGCAGGAGCATTATGCCATAAGGTGTAGCGGGCAAATAAGCAGGCAGGCTGAGCGCCATTCTACCCACGTTGGTTGGATGAAAACCATCTACATCCTTTTCAGGCTTAATGCTTTCAACAATTATTTGCTCGGAAAAATGTTTTGGTAAAGGCAATTGTACAATAAAGCCATCGATATCCTTATCATTATTTAACTTTTGAACTGTATCAAGTAATTCCTTTTCCGAAATAGTCGCCGGGTGATGAATAAGTGTTGACCTGAAACCAACCCTCACACATGCTTTTACTTTAGCCGCAACGTATGTCTCGCTGGCTCCATCATTACCCACAAGCACAGCGGCCAGGTGCGGTATTTTCCCCGCTGAAGTTTTTATCTGCTCCACCTCGGCAGCGATCTCACTGAAAATTTCTTCTGATATTTCTTTTCCGTCAATTATGGTCATTGGTCAGTGGGCATTAGTCAGTAGTCATTGGCTAATTAACAAAAAAAGGCATTAGTGAAATCTATTGTTCAGAGGCCATTTTCAATCCAATGGATTTAATATATGCATTTAGTTTAATATGAATCTGCTCAAGTTCATCGTTAAACTCCTTGTACTGCTCGTCAGCAATCAATTTTCTGTTTTTTGCTTTTAGTAACCAACCTTTTGTTTCCATCAATGAACCTCTTGAATAATAACAAAACTGCCTGTTCTCTTTATAAAAATAGCGGCCATACCCTTCCGCAACATTTGAAGACATAGAATCAGCTGATCTTACAAATTGTTTACCAATTGTGTCACGCGCAAAATAATCCCAACCCAAAACAATATTCCAAATCTTATCTTCCAACACTATAAGTCGTTGATAAATCTCTAAATCTTCAAGTCTCATAAACATAAAGTTAAAATTAAAACTAACCCCATTTACTACTAACCACTCCCCTTACCAATGACTACTGACTATTGGCCAATGACTACTTACCAATGACTAATGACCACTGACAATTCTACCGCATATTTTTCATCTGACTCATCATCTTCATCATATTTTTCTTATCACCCATCATCCTCATCATTTTACGGGTCTCATCAAATTGTTTGATCAGTTTGTTAACTTCTGCAACCGATGTTCCGCTTCCCCTGGCTATACGTTGTCGACGACTGCCATTGAGCGATTCCGGGTGTTCACGTTCATAAGGCGTCATGGATGCTATGATGGCTTCAATGCCATTGAAGGCATCGTCTTTAATGTCAACATCCTTTATCGCTTTGCCAACTCCGGGTATCATACCCACCAGGTCTTTCATATTCCCCATCTTTTTTATTTGCTGAAGCTGGGCCACGAAATCGTTAAAGTCAAATTGATTTTTCGCGATCTTCTTCTGCAGCTTCCGGGCATCTTCTACATTAAATTGCTCCTGCGCACGCTCAACAAGTGTTACCACATCTCCCATGCCCAATATACGGTCGGCCATACGTTCGGGGTGGAACACATCCATCGCTTCCATCTTCTCCCCTGTACCCACAAACTTAATGGGCTTATTCACCACCGATTTAATTGATAGGGCCGCACCGCCGCGTGTATCGCCATCCAGCTTTGTAAGCACAACACCGTCAAAATTCAATCGTTCATTAAATGCTTTGGCCGTGTTTACAGCATCCTGCCCGGTCATCGCGTCAACAACAAACAGGATCTCATCCGGATCAACCGCTTTTTTCACCGCTTCGATCTCCTTCATCATCACCTCATCAACAGCCAGGCGGCCGGCTGTATCAATGATCACAACGGAGTTACCATTCTCTTTGGCCTGTTGAATACCACGTTTGGCAATAGACACAGCGTCCTTGCTTTCTTTATCCGAGAAAACTTCCACTCCTATTTGCTCTCCCAGCACCTGCAGCTGATCGATAGCTGCAGGCCTGTATAGGTCGCACGCAACTAATAAAGGTTTTTTTCCGCGTTTATTTTTCAAATAGCCGGCCAGCTTACCCGAAAAAGTTGTTTTACCGGAACCCTGCAAACCGCTCATCAATATTACAGTGGGACTGCTTGAAAGCTTAATATCCACGCTTGCCCCGCCCATAAGCAATGCCAGTTCATCACGGGTAATTTTGGTTAAAAGCTGACCGGGAGATATCGCGGTAAGCACATTCTGACCTAAGGCTTTTTCTTTAACGCTATCTGTAAATTGCTTGGCTACCTTATAATTCACATCGGCGTCAAGCAGGGCTTTACGTATCTCTTTAATGGTTTCGGAGACGTTCACTTCCGTAATTTTCCCCTGGCCTTTTAATAATTTAAAGGCTCGTTCTATTTTATCACTTAAATTATCGAACATAATGTTATTGTTTTTTTCTACCTATGCTTCCACTTCGGCTTTGCTCAGTATGACAGCTTTGGTGGACAAATAAAGGAAGGTAAATTTAGGAAAACTTTTACACAGATGGTTCATATGATATGATATTCATTTAGTAATTTTATTGACTTGGGAACATTAGCCGTCATTGTAAAAAGACAGTACAAACCATAAACAACAACAAAAACTCGATATAGAACCATATGAGAAAAATAATTTCATTTATGCATATATCGCTTGACGGTTTTGTAGCAGGACCGAAAGGAGAACTCGATTGGGTTAAAGTTGATGAGGAAATTTTTGATTATGTCGGTAAGCGGATAAGCGAAGGCGACACTGCGTTATATGGACGGGTAACTTACCAGATGATGGAAAATTACTGGCCTGCCGCAGGAAACAAGCCGACAGCGACCAAGCACGACATTGAACATTCAAAGTGGTATAACAAAGTTCACAAAGTTGTTTTATCAAAAACAATAAAAGACGCGGGTTTGACTAACACAAAAATTATTAGCGACAACCTTTCGGACAGAATAAATGAAATAAAACAATCCCGCAATGGCGGGAGTAAAGAGATCTTGCTTTTTGGTAGCCCGACGGCAACACATTCACTGATTCAACTGAACTTAATTGACGGCTACTGGCTATTTGTTAATCCGATTATTCTTGGACGAGGCATTCCATTGTTTGCAGACATCAAAGACAAAATAAAACTAAAACTACTGACTACCCGACAATTTACCTGCGGGGTAACTGAACTGAATTACACAGTAGACAGACAATAACAACGAACCGCTAACCCGGGTTTTACGTCAGGCGGGCTGACGTGCAAACATGGAGCTTTGTGCTCCTAAACCCGCCCGAACGCAAAGGCCGAACCGCTATGGGCAAAACTAACAGACCGTACACCACGACAGCCTATACCGACAATTTTTCAACTTCCATTCATTAACGAAAAAAAATAATCGAAGAAAAATTTGCGTAGTTAAATAACTACACTTAAATTTGTAGTCAAATTACTTCACAATGAATCTAAGACGAGATGTATTCCAGGCCATTGCTGACCCGACAAGACGAGCAATTTTATTCTTACTTGCTACTAATTCTATGACGGCAGGAGCTATTGCTTCAAACTTTGATACAGCACGACCAACTGTTTCAAAACACTTACAAATCTTGACAGAATGCGAACTTCTGAAACAGGAACAGCAAGGCAGGGAAATTTATTATCATTTCAATCCAAATAAAATAAAAGAAATAGCTGACTTCATTGAACCATTCCGACAAATGTGGGACACAAAGTTCAATGAACTCGAATCAGTAATGAAAAAATATAAGAACAAATAAAATGGAACAAAAAACAAAAATCAATGCCGAAGACGGCAAGCAAGAACTGTTTATTATAAGGGATTTTGATTTGCCGGTAGAATTACTTTTCAAAGCATACACCGAACCAGAACTTATAGAACAATGGATGGGAACAAAAGTCATAAGACTTGAAAATAAAAATCACGGAAGTTTCCAGATTGAAACCTCATACAACGGCAATGTAGTTTTTAAGGCAAATGGGACAATTCACCAGATTGTTCCAAATCAAAAAATTATACGAACATTTGAAATGGAAAATATGCCTGTTGGTGTTCAACTTGAATTTTTGGATTTTGAAAAACTCACTGACAATACCAGCAAACTAACAATCCAAATAATTTACAAATCAGAGAAGCACCGGGCAGAACAACTAAAACTACCATTTGCCTACGGTTTAAATATGGCTCACGACAGATTACAAGAAATTGCAAGCAAATTAAAATAACGAAATATGCCAAAGAAAAATAAAATTATCTATTGGATTGCCACAATATGGCTATGCTTAGGAATGACATCAGCCGCAATAATTCAACTGTTCAAAATAAAAACAGACGGACCAGGAGGAATTGAAAACATTACTCATTTGAGTTTCCCTGCCTACATATTGCCATTGCTTGGCATATGGAAATTATTAGGTGTCGTGGCATTTCTAATTCCAAAATATCCCCTGTTAAAAGAATGGGCTTATGCAGGTATATTCTTTACAGTTACAGGAGCGTTGTATTCACATATAAAATCAGGCGACACTATCAATTTAATTGCTCCATCATTACTCTACCTTGTTCTCATTGCTGCATCTTGGTATTTCAGACCTGCCGACAGAAAAATCCATTTAAACCAAAATTAAATTAACCGTATGAACGAAAAAGCAGAGCAATTTTTTAATAAAGCAAACAAGTGGAAGGATGAATTTCTATTGTTACGAGAAATCGTCATCGAAAACAAATCGCTGGAAGAGGATTATAAATGGATGCATCCTTGTTACACTTTTAAAGGAAAGAACATTGTTCTCATTCATGGATTTAAGGAATATTGTGCTTTGTTATTTCATAAAGGTGCTTTGATGAAAGACCCGAAAAAAATTTTGATACAGCAAACAGAAAATGTGCAATCTGCAAGACAAATCAGGTTTACTAATGCCGGGCAAATAATAAAACTTAAATTTGCAATTAAGAATTATATCAAAGAAGCTATTGAAATTGAAAAATCAGGAAAGAAAATAGCTATGAAAAAAGTTAGCGATTATCCTGTTCCCGAAGAATTTCAAAAAACATTAGATGAAGATAAAGCATTGAATAACTCCTTTTTTTCCTTAACACCCGGACGACAAAAAGGGTATTTATTTTACTTCAACCAAGCCAAACAATCCAAAACAAGAGAAGCAAGAATTGAAAAATACTATCAACACATACTTGATGGGAAAGGAATGGACGATTAGACAAAGAAGCCCAGCCCATAACTAAATATCAGTAAGAACTAATGGAAAAAGTGGTATGCGATTCCTCGGTCAAATTGGTTCTTGCCTGCCACGGCTGACGGGGTACAAATTGTATTTTTTACTAAATTTATATTTAGGCAAGCAGACTAATTTTCGTTATCGAGTCCGCAAATGGGCAAGTCCCGAAACCGATAGCTGGCATTTTAAAACAGGACAGATGAATCATTTTCTCACTTCAAGAGCAACTCGCGTTTCGACAATTCTCATTGCATTGACGACAACGAACAATTTACTTACAACTTCCTGCAACGGACAACAAGTCAAAACAAATTCATCAAAAGACAGTGTTGTTGCCACACAAACAGTCACAGCAGGACAGCCAAGAATGAGCCGCGGGTTGCTACAAGACAAAAATGGCAACTTTTGGCTGTGTAATGGCCGTAATGGTGTCACTGTTTACAATGGAAAATTTTTTACGCACTACACAGAGAAAGACGGTTTGAGCAATAATCAGGTGGGGACGGTTTTAGAAGATAACACGGGCAAACTTTGGTTCGGCACGGCAGACGGCATCACCTGTTACGATGGGAAAAAGTTTACCGTAATTCCAGTCACGACAATAACCGGCAATACAAACTACCATAAAACAGTAACCGACCCTACCTATGGTATTTCCAAACCCATGGAAAACTTTGTGTTGAGTATTCTTCAAGACAGAACGGGAATGTTATGGTTCGGCACTCCGGCAGGTATTTATCAACACGATCCTTCGAAAGATCAGGTGACAGGGTCCAAAACATTTTCTCCTTTTTCCTATAATGATAGCATCGCCATTCAAAACGGGGCTCTTGGTGTAGAATCCATCATTGAAGATTCCTCTGGAAATATTTGGTTTGGCGGACGCGGCATCGCGGGCGTACACTGCTATAATGGTAAATCATTAACCCGTTTTACACCGAACGGTGAAAATTGGGTGAGCCCGATGTTACAGGATAAATCGGGAAACATTTGGTTCAGCAAAAGAACACAAGGACCATTTTCTTATGACGGAAAAACTTTAATCTAATAGGAGAAAAAGAGTTCACTGATTTTTTCTTTTCAATGGAACAAGATAATGCCGGAAACTTTTGGTTTGGAAACGGCAAGAATGGCGGCGTAACTTTTTATAATGGGAAAACTTTTATCAACTATTCCGAAAAATGTTTATGAGAAGAGTTATTAAAGACAAAGAGGGGAACATTTGGTTCAACTGTGACAAAAATGGTTTGTCCCGCTATGATGGTAACACGTTTATCAATTTTTCGGATAGCATCCCATTCCGCACATATTACATGCGCTAATTCGTATTTGGTTTGCGGTTAGCACAAGGCAACTGAAACATAAACAAAGACAAATATGAAATACATCCTGACCACATGCTATATTTTTATAGCAACAATTTTGACCTTCGGACAGCAGCCTATACAAGCGTCATTAGGTTCTGTAAACCGACCAACTCCTCTTTTTGGTTTTAATACCAATGGTCACCAACCTGCTAACTTTCCGCCTGGTTATTCAGGAGCCAACTGGACACAGCAATGGTTTATTGATACTACGATTTATCTATATCCTGAAGTACTACGATTCCCCGGTGGGACAAATGCAAATCATTGGGATTGGCAAACAGGTTGGTTTGT
>JACPDY010000001.1:0-70265 GCA_016183775.1 Bacteroidota bacterium | reverse complement strand
TGTTCCCGGTTATCAGCCAAGCGGTCCATCATTGACAATAAGGACGGATGAATTTAAAGCCGGGTTACTCGGCTGCAATGGCAAAGGGCTATATGTAGCTAACCTCGAAACTTCAAATGTTCAATATGAAATGAACGGACTCAGGCATGCTGACTCAATCGGACTCAATCCAAATTTGTTTGAATTAGGTAATGAACATAATTTAAATGGAGGATCGCAATACCCACTTCAATTAATGACACCATCAAATTATTCACAATTAGCTAAAATATATTACGATAGTATTATTGCAGAATTTCCAACTGCAAAAATTTGTGCGGTTGGAGGGAATACCCCTTCTATTTCGGGTTGGAACGACACAATACTTTCATACATCCCGACAATTGACGCATTTGCATTTCATGTATATTTAAATGCTAATAATGCAGACCTTGCATTTAACGTAAACCGGGCACTTGCCATTCCATTTGGCCCCTACTCTAATACCTCATCTCTCAACTATAGATACAATTCGGCGTTTGGCACGCTTCCTGCCGGAAAAGAAATTTGGGTTACCGAATTTAATTTGCTCGAAATTCCACCGGCCAGTTCAACTGTAATTGCCCAAACATGGACACATGTATTGTATAACATGGCTATGATAGATTTTTTCCTATCGCAATCCAATATTGCAATGGTTTTAAGTCACTCCTTAGCTGGCGCTGCTCATTTTGAATCTATCTCCAAGCAAAATCAAAAAATAACTGCAAATGCCTTATCCATGAAATTAACCTACGATATGTCGAGAAGCTCACAAACCACTGAGAATATAGTCTTTCTTGGAAATCCTTCTATGACATACGGCACTTCAGTCATTCCAAAATTAATAGGCTGGAAATTTAATCATGTAAACGCTGAGAGAGGATTTATTTGTAATTTTTCGATTGACACTTTTAAAATTTCCCTCTCCAGTGTATTCACAAATACGATGCAGTTTAACCAATTTTATGCCGACACAAATTTTGTGATTAACGGACTATCAAGTGTAAAGAAATATTCAGGGAGTTCTACTGATAGCATAGTTATCTATCCTTTTTCAATATAGTCCAAGTATATTAAAAAAATCCAACTTGCAAAAGTGGACTATATATTATTTCAAATTGGTATTAGTATAAAACAAATTGTTTCAACTCAAGTAAGCCATCCTAAAATTTGCGCAGATTCAGTATAGCATTTACCTCTTCGATTATTTGGGATTTACATTTGTCGGAGCCACGGCAGGCGAATTCGAAACACCTTCCTGTTTAACAGCTCTTCCGGCAGGAGCTTCTCCGCTTTTTGCATCTGAATTTGAAGCGGGAGTGGCAGGAGCCGGAGAAGTACCATCCTGCTTAACAGCTCTTCCGGCAGGAGAAGAAACGCCTTCCTGTTTAACTACTTTTGTGGCTGCCGGTGCTTTTGCAGGCGCCGGGGTTGGTTGTTTTGGCTTATCAGCTTGTTGTTGTGGAGCACCTATAGCCGCATTTTGGGCAATGCCATTTGATACGGCCAAAAAACAAACAGCAAGAAATGAAGCATAAACTATTTTTTTCATTTTGTATGAGTATTGGTTTATGTTAAATTTAGTAAAAAAAGGAAAGGGAAAACAGGAAAATGCTTACTTCGACAACTCCAATGCTTCCTGGATAGATATGTATTGTCCGTTAAAGAACGCGATGATAAATGCATCCTCAAGGCCACTTGCCTGCATTTTATTTCGGAGTTTTTGGGCTTCATTGTAATTATTGGTATTGCCCACTGTATAACGGATCAATCCTGTAGATGAAGTTTCCTGGACAACACTATCCTTTAATGCTTTATACCTGGCTTGTTTTTCAGCAGGCGGCTCGCTCTTAAAGACACCTACCTGTATCTTAAATACCACCAGGTTTTTATCGAGCACATTCATTGGCTTTTCTACTTCATTTATATTCTCTACTTTATTCTTTTTATTGGACGAAGTAGCACCAACGGAAGTTAAAGAAACCCGTTTCCCATCCTTATAAGCACTTATAAATGCACCACTATATCCTTTAAGCGACATATCAACTTTAGCTTTAGCGGCGTCACTAAATGAAGTATATGATCCGGCCATATATTTATAATAGTCGTCTTCCGTATGCATTTCAATAAGGTTATTAACCCCCTTGAATACACTCTTTGAAAGACGACGATTATAGGCCCCAAGTTGTATGCGGAACACGACCCCTTTGGTATTAGCTACGAGTAAGGAATCTTCGTAAATCGAATTATCTGTGATATTTTTAGGCGGCTTAGTTGAAGAGCCATCAGTGGTACCTTCATTGGTTTTTGTAGTAATATTGGCGCTGGTCAATTCGGCAATTATATCACTGGTGGCTTCAATAAACTTTCCGTCCTTTTTATATACAACTTTGGCATCAGTCATTCCATCCTTTATCGATGCTCTTTTCCTGCTTTCAGCCTGGGAAAAATCAGTATAGTGTCCTACTGTATAGGCAATGGCTGAGTCCGACAAAGGAGTGGTTTCAATATCACGAATACTTAAAAATTTAGCCATAACAGACTGTGTCAAACCTGATTTATAAGTGCCAACCAATACGGTATACTCGGTTGGAATAAACTTGCCATCGCTGGTTTTCTGAGGCTGTGTTTTTACGATCGTTCCGTTTGACAGGTCATACTCCCCGTGAAACTTTGCTATAACTTCTGCGAATTGATTTGTTGTATCATAAAATTGCAGGTAATGCTTTTTGATAAGAGAATCTGACATCGTCACACCCTCATTGTCAACTACAGCACGGGGCATGCTGGATGGTTCTTTATCAGCATGATCGGGTATACCATCACCATCACTATCGCCCGGACAGCCTTTCGCATCAACAACAGCTCCCGAAGGAGTTTCCGGACATCGGTCAGTTGTATCCCGAACGCCATCGCCATCGCTATCGGCTGTTTCAAGAGCAAGAAAATCAACGCCATCAAACCAGGTTGCGTCGAGGGTATCCACATGCACTTTAGGACCAAGCAGATCCCAATGCAATGAAAAACCGGTCATCATAAACTTATCGTTACGGCTATTACCTTCCCTGTTCCCTATACTGTTATCTGTAATTCCATCAATATAATCCGTGGTGGTGAAGTGCATTGTGGTGTGTAACTTCAGGTCAACCCTTTCGCTCAGGTGAAAAACAACTCCTGCGCCCACCGGAACTGCAAATGCACGTTCAGGATATTTTCCAAAGCCATCAAGATTCAACTCGCGGATATCTGTCTCATATTTATAATCACGGATGAGATTAACAGCGTTAGATGCATTCGTACTGGATTCGGACAGATTTTTAATTGACCCGTCACTCCAATAATAGTATTTATTGCCATTTTGATCGTACAAATCGGTTTTAGAAAGAAATTCAAATCCTTCAACTCCCAACGAGACAAAGGGGACAACCGGGTGCGGACGTTTCGGAAGAAAATTCTCAAAATTATATTGTAGCGTAACACCACCAAGATTTATACGGGATTCAAAATTAGCGTTGCGGGTTAAAAGATTTTCATTAACGCCAACTTTACTGAACAACACATAAAAATTAACCTGTAAAAAATCATTCAGCTTTTGAGAAAGCGTCAGATCGTAACCGATGCGACTCGTTGAAGGGTGTTGAAAAAATGATTTGGGATGAAGGTCTCCGTAAAAAGAGAACATGCCTGTACCCAAACCAAGCGTAGGTTTAAAAATATCCGAACCCATTGGAGCTTCAGTTGGCTTGGCTATAGACTTAGGTTTAGGATCTCCCGGGAATTTTGTCAATACAACAGCACCGGTCTGGGCAAATGAATACCCGGTCAGAAAAAACAGAACACATACACACAGGCTTTTACCCATAAAGGCAAATTTAATAAAAACCCATTGAATAATAGGATCTTTAACCGAAAAAGGGGCTTATTTATACCACTTTTGGCTTGTAATCATTAAGGCTTCCTGCACAGTAATGCGTTTGCCTGTATTATATGCGGTGACAAACGGCCCAACAACCCCTTTTGTACGAACTTCTTCACGATTATCGCGGGCATCTTTATACTCATTAAACCCTCCAACCGTATATTTTGACCAACCTTCATGCAATTCAGTATCAACTTTACCAAAACCAAAACGTGCTGTAAAATACGAGGCCTCAACCGGAGTCTGACGGAGGGCGCATATCTGCACTTTATAATTTACACTTGCCTGGCCCTGCGGAACAACAGGTGTTGTGAGATTACTTTCGGCTGTTGTATTCCGAGATTCATCTGTAACTGTTTTGACCGGCTCATTAACCTGTGTTGTATTCTGATCACCCGCAGAAATGGGAGTAGCTGCAATAATGATCTTTTTAGTTTCATCATTTTCAATATATGAAAGTAATCCGTCAATGGATGAATTCGCAGCGGGTGTACCGGTAAGTTTGTAAACTACCTTAAACTCGGCATCGGTCGGGAAGCTGACCCAAACTAATTTCACTTTTTGATCGGCAAAACTAAATGATGATCCGCTGCCCTGCACCGGAGAAGCGGTTAAACCGGCAGGCAGGTTTTCCTGTATTTTTCCGAATCCGGTTATATTACCGCGTGTAATAAATAATTCCACCGTGTATTCATTTTCTCCACTTGCAGTTATCTTTCTCACACAGTTCAGTCCATTTCCGGTTACGGGAGACGGAGAAGACACAGAAGAATTCTTCTCACTTTGTGTTGCGGTTTCTGAAGGAGTATTTGTCGGGGTATTATTATCGGTATTGTTTTGAGCCGGAGTTTCGGGTTCTTCCTTTACAACTTCTTCCTTTGGTGGCTCAACAAGATTTTGAGGTTGTTCCGTTTCGTCTTGTTCGGTATCTGTTTCCGTTTCATCAGGAGTGTCAGGGACAGGGGTGGTTGTTTCATTAGCTGATACGACCGGAGATCCGTTACTTATATTCAATTTACTTTCAGGTATCTCAACGGATTGCTTTACATTATCAGTGACATAAAAAAATTTTCCGGCAATCATTTTTTCGCCCGTTGGGGCATTTGCGGCAACAGCGATCTTATAATTTATTTTAAACTCAGGTTCAGCGGGAAGTGAAGTCCATATAAATTTAACCGCATTGCCGCTGAAAGAGAAAGAAGCCCCTTTACTATCTACTGCAGTCGCAGTAATACCTTCAGGAAGTTCCTGCTGAAGTTTGGCGAAACCGCCTATGGCTCCTTTATTTATGGTAAGTTCAATTGTATATTCACTGCCGGGTTTTAATTCAGCCGGAACCGCCTGGGTTACTGTTACCCCATCTGCAACAAACAAATTATAGATGAAGAGACCAAGCATGTTTATAAGCAGAACAGCATATCGGATCATATTTTTGTTGTTTGGTTATTGTTCAAAGAAAAAGTCAATCAGACGATTGATCCTTTCCACAGTAAAATCATTCTCCCCGGTAAAAAATCCATCCACCACCTGGTTGATCTCACTTACCGTAATAAAACCATTTTTATCAAAATCGGCTGACTGAAACTCAACAGGTAAAGTTTTTTGGGAACCAGACTGACTTCTGACTTCCTGAGCACTTTTTTCAATTTGCTCTATGCTCATCTGTGAAGGATTTGCATTAAATGATTCGCTGCGTTCGGCAGCCGCAGCCTCCCATGCTGCCTGCTTTTCTGCTAACATCTGATCGGTAAGTGTAACACCATTGGCATCAACAACAGCTCCTTTTTGGGAGTTCGCTTCTTTATCCAAATGATCAGGGACACCATCTTTATCGGTATCAAACGGACAGCCATCTGAATCAACTTTAACACCTTTATCTGTTCCCGCACATTTATCCCGGATGTCTTTTACACCATCTCCATCACTATCAACATCATCAATTTTTCCAAAATCTACGTTTTCGTACCGCTTTGGATCAGCTGTTCTTTCACCATGACCAAAAATATAACTGAGACCAACACGGGTATAGAAATAGGAATCGTTACCGCTCCCCGCTTTAATATTATCGATATGATCAGTAAACGTGAAGAAGTATGTTCCTCCAAGGCTGGCTTCGAAGTTGTCAAGTATCTTAAAGTTAAAACCAAAAGTTAAAGGAACGGTTAACGTACTGCGCGTGTAATTTGTAGTGCTGTCTTTCAGTTGGGTTTCGTAAGTATAATCCCGCTGCAATGTTTTTGCAACTGGAATATTTACGGGGGATTCTGTTTTATCCCGGATACTTCCATCCGACCAATAATTATATTTCAAGCCATTCTTATCATACAGATCACCATGCGGGTCAAATAAGAGATAGCCAATTCCGGCGGCAACGTATGGTGTTAGGCTTGAATTCTCAAAGATCTTGTCAGTATGGAGAACCAGGCTAAGATCGCCCTGCATAATTTTTGATTCAAAGTTATTGTTGCTTGTTTTGGAACGCTCACTTTGAGCCAGTTTACCAAACGCACCTGTGAATGCCACACCAATCAGCTTTCCAAAACGCTGTTCAACTGTAAGGTTATACCCGGCCCTGATCCTGCTATAGGAACTAAGATCACTGTTATTACCTATATCGCCGTTAAAAATAAGGACACCAATACCACCTGTTAATATTGGAAGTTTACCAAATGTAGCCGGAACGACTTGTGAATACCCCACACTGCAGATAAAAACCAGCACTAATGCGATTCCTAGTTTTTTTCGTGTCATGTTTTTAAAAATTCGCGTTAAAAATATTTTTGACACAATTTCATTAATTTAAATGCATCTTTTATTCACGCAAACAAACGGTCCAACCATTGTTGAAACAAATCCTTACAAAACTATTTTAAAATGAAGGTTAGGAAACGAATACAGTTTCTAACTTACAAACAGCGGTGTGTTAATAAGGAGGGGTAAGATCACTATTTAAAATATGCCTTATTGGAAAGAGCAAACTTCAGCAAATTATTTTTGCCGCTTTCCAAATTTAATTTCCTGACTATATTGTACCTATGGTTTTCGATAGTTTTTTCAGAGACAAACAATTCCGCTGCGATCTCTTTTGTGGTTTTTTCTTCAGCAATGAGTAGCAAAATATTCTTTTCAGTAATACTTAACTTGTTTATCATTTCAGCCACTACAGGATCATTCACAAGATGACTTTTTGCTTTTATTAAATTACTTTTTAAAGTAGGGCTAATGTATTTATCCCCTTTAGCAATTGCTTCAATTGCAGCAACCAATTCATTTATGGCATTATCTTTTAACAAATATCCCCAGGCACCAATACTCATTGCATTTTCAAACAAATCTTTCTCTTTAAAGAAGGTTAAAATCAAGACTTTGGTTTTTATTTTTTCCGCACAAACCGTTTCGCAAACCTGCAATCCATTCATTAATGGCATTTCAACGTCAAGTATAGCTACATCAGGTTCATGTACACGAATTAAACTTAAAGCCTCCCCTCCATTTTCAGCTTCTCCACACAAAATTATATTACTGCTTTGTTTTACAGCACTCACCAATCCTAAGCGGAATAGCGGATGATCGTCGGCAATTATAACTTTTATTTCAGGCATGCTTAAGTATTATTTCTATTCGCGTCCCTTTACTATTACTGCTGATATTTAATTTCCCATCCATCAGTTCAACCCTTTCAGCAATAGAAGTTAAGCCCAATGACTTTCTCTTTTTTGTTTCTTTTATATCAAAACCCTTTCCTTTGTCGTATATAGAAGTTACAATATTGTTTTTGCTTATTAATACGGATATTTTAGCGGCAGATGTTCCGGAGTGCTTAATAATATTGCTGATGCATTCCTGAATTATTCTGAATAAATTTATCTTTCGGCTTGGTGTTAACATTGCATCTACATCATCCAGTTCATAGGTAAATAAAATAGTGCTGTTTTGTTTTGCTTCCACGATAACACTTTCAGTTGCCTTTATAAATCCTAATTTTTCAAGTTGCACAGGATGCATATTTCTTGAAATATTTCTCAAGTCCTCAATTGTTGATTCTATTAAAGGTAATTGTTCTTTGCATGAATTTTTTATAACAAGTAAATTTTGTCCTATGCCATCATGCAGATCTTTCGATATCCGTTTGCGTTCATCTTCCTGCGATTCAATTAACTGCATTGTAAATTCCTTTTGCCTTTCCTTTTGCTGTTTTATATTGAGAAATCTGTAAAAGATCAAAAGCATTATGGAAAGAGATAACATAATAGTGAAAAGTATTTTTGTCCTGTTCTCCCGCTCAATAGTTTTTAAATTATTTTCTGCAATTATTCTGCTTTTCTCCTGGTTCAATTCAGCAATGGCTTTATCTTTCTTTGTATTCTCGTACCTTTCATTTATTTCAATGATCTTATTCCTTGTTTCTTCCTTGAAAATAGAATCTTTCATTTCGGAGTATAGTTTATAATACCCGAGTGCCAGTTTGTATTCTGCTTCGGCATCCTTAAGATGTGCTAAATTCAAATAAACTTCCATAGCAGTTTTTTTTAACTTGTATTTAATGCTCCCGGCTAATGCTTTGTTAAAATAAGTCTCCGCCTTTTTTAAATCATGTAACTTAAAAAAGGCTTTGCCCAGTGCAAGTTGACAAATAGCGATCCTTAATAAATCACCATTTGTTTCATAAATACTAAGTGCTTTGTTCTGCGAAATAATTGCACTTAAATAGTCCCCTGTTTCGTATTGCACATTTCCAATTGACATGTGAGAATCAGCTTCTCCGACCTTTTCTCCGGTCAAATTGTATATAATCCAGGCTTGATCAAAATAATAATAGGCTGAATCATACCGGAGCATTTTTAAATAGGTTCGCGCCACATTATTATATGTATTGGCTAAGCTGGCTTTATGATGAAACGCTTTTTTTATTTCAATAGATTTTGCATAATAACGCAAAGCCATATCATAGTTTTCCTGAGAGTAGTATATTCGACCAATATTGTTGTATGAAATCGAAAGCCCATCCATATCCTTTTTAAATTCATTTATATTCAGTGCTTTAATATAATGTTCGAGCGAAATAGTAAAGTCGCTCATATTATAATAATAGTCGCCCAAAATATTATTTAATTTTACAATGCCCTTGTAATTATTTATCTCTTCATATAATTTCAATGCTTTTTTAAAATGTTCTTTAGCCAGATTTAGTTCTCCTTGTTCCCTATAAATGGATCCGGTCCATCTTGCCGCGAGAGCCTTTCCTTCACTATAGTTTATTTTTTCAGAAATTATTGAAATCAATTTGACATATTTCATTGCCGATTCAAATTGCCCTATCCGATAGCACTTCATTGTACTGTCAACAAATTTTCGCACTTCCTGAGTATCCAAATTGAAAGGTAATGGACTCAATGGTAAAGATGCTCTAAGAGTTGAATCGGCCTTAATTAAAGCATTAAAACTCATAAAAAAAGAAAATAGATAAAATAGTATTCGATTGGATGAAATCATCTGAATAGTCCTCTTTCGTGTAAAGATAAGGAACTGCCATTATCTGCAAACTAACAGCGGTTATTAGATTTTCCGGCTCTACAATTTTTGTTAGGAGTAAAATAAAAAACGATCGATCGAATAACGAATGAAGAATAACGAAGTAAAATACAAAATTAATTTTTCACCTTCTTCATTCGTTATTCTAATGTACTGATGTTCGCTATTCCTCAGAGGAGCCCTTTCGGAAAATTTACTATTCTACTGCAAATTTTAGCCATGCTCTTCTCCGGAGTTCCGTTGTACAACCCGGCCGGCTGTTGAAGTTAGATTTTTTTACATTAAAATGAGGGGTAACCCCTATTGCGCTAAGCTGCCTTATAAGGTAACTTTCAGAAAAATACAAAGACAAATAAGCCAAAAAATATTTAAACCAAAAAAAATATGAAAGCAAATACGAGCACGAGCCGCACCCCATTTGTAAATATGTTAACTATTTTAGGATTACTATTTACATTATTCGGAACACCCCTTTGCAGTGCACAAAGTATACAAGCTGATTATGTTGAAGGCAAAATATGGCTAAAACTAAAGCCGGGCCAAACAATACCCCATACTATTAGTCCCGTTTCGGATGAAATAAAAATATCGGACGTTCCTGTTATTTCAAGAATAACAGATCAATATGCCATTAAAAGGGTCCGATCTCCTTTTCATAAATCCGGATCAGATGACATTAGCCGCATACTAAGTATTGAATTTGCTGACCATAGCAAAGTGAGTGATCTACTCGAACGACTTGAAGGCTCAGGTATTGCGGAGTATGTGGAAAGGGAACCAAAAGATTATGCCTGTTTCACACCTAACGATCCGAGTTATGGCTCACAATGGTCACTCGCCAAGATAAATGCAGCAGCGGCATGGGATATTTCCACAGGAAACGCGAACATAGTTGTAGCCATAGTTGATAATGCCATACAAACCACACACCCCGATCTGCAGCCGAATATCTGGGTAAATCCGGGAGAGATAGCCGGTGACGGCATTGACAATGATAACAACGGATATATTGACGATATTAACGGGTATGACCTCGCTGATGGCAACAATGACCCTAACCCTCCTAATACAAGCTTTAGTCATGGTACACACGTGGCCGGAATCGTTTCGGCAAAAAGCAATAACGGGATTGGAATTGCCTCAATAGGTTCAAACATAAAATTAATGTGCGTAAAAGCAGCACCTGATGCTTCCGATGTAATGACCAGTGCAACACCCGGTATTTATTACGCAGCATTAAACAACGCGAGAGTAATTAATTGTTCTTTTGGCTCCGCTTCTTATTCAACAACCAGGCAGGCCATTATTGACTGGGCGTATAACAGGGGTTCTATTGTTGTGGCTGTAGCCGGAAATAGCGGCATCAATAATAAAGTATATCCGGGAGCAATGAATAATGTAGTGTGTGTTACTGCTACAAACAGCTCCGATATTAAAGAATCCTCTTCAACGTATAACAGCTGGGTAGATGTTTCAGCACCCGGCACTGGTATTTACAGCACAATACCCACAAATTCGTACACCAGCTATACCGGAACTTCCATGGCAGCACCGGCAGTAAGCGGTTTACTAGGGCTGATACTTTCGGTAAATCCAAACCTAACGCAGGAGCAGGCTATTAATTGTCTCAAGTCTACTACAACAAATATAGATGCGCTTAATCCCTCGTATGCCGGATTGATGGGAACAGGACGAATTGACGCGTTGGCTGCCCTGCAGTGTGCACAAGGAACTGTGTTTTCACTAAATGCATCTCCGATCGGACTTAGTTCCGGCACTACATGTACTACATCTCTGGCGATGCAGGTGGTGATCAGAAATGTTGGAACTTCCGCACTCTCTTCTTTAAAAATAAATTACAAAGTGGATAATAATTCACCCTCCGTGCATAACTGGACAGGCAGCCTGGCTTCGGGTTCTGCCACTGCTGTTACTTTACCGGCTACAACATTTGCATATGGGAAACATACGTTTACAGCTTACACTTCCGCCCCTAACGGTGGAGTTGACGGTTTTATAAGCAATGACACATTAAAATCAACCATTAATGTGGTGCAAACAGGTGCTGCCTTGCCTTTTACAGAAGGCTTTGAAGGAACCTTCCCCCCACCCGATTGGGGGTTGAGCAATCCAGATGGGGAATTAACATGGGCTCCAACGACTGTTGCAAAATATTCAGGCAGTCGCAGTGCCCTCATGCTAAACTATTATGACCCTTTTTATGGGACAACAGATTACATGAGTACCCCCGTACTTGACCTTACCACAGCAAGCAATCCTGCCATATCATTTCAGGTTGCATATCAACCCCAAACAGGTTATCCGGCAGATACACTGCTGGTATTGGTTTCCACCGATTGCGGCAAAACATATGGGCTATTATATAAAAAATGGGGCAGCACGCTGGCTACAGTAGCAGGAACCACAACATCTCCGTTTATTCCTTCAGGGACAACACAGTGGCGCAATGAAGCCTACCTCCTGCCACCATCAGTAGCAGCGAGTTCAACCGCTATATTTATTTTTATGAATAAGGGAGGTGCAGGCAACAATTTATATCTGGATGATATAATTATTGCCGGAACAAATATGGCCGCTGCTGTTTCAGTAGTACAAACAACAGGAGTAAATCCTGCGTGTTCAGGATCTTCTGTTACCTTTACAGCTACCCCTTCAAACGGTGGAACAACACCTGTTTACCAATGGAAAGTAAATGGAGTCAATGTAGGCACAAACAGTCCAACGTATACAACTGCAACTTTAACAAACGGACAGGCAGTTACATGCGAAATGACCTCGAACCTTCCCGGTGTTACGGGCAATCCTGCAACCTCCAACAGTATAACAATGACAATCAACCCATCTGTAACACCTGCTGTTTCATCTGCTATAACATTGGGTAATAACCCGGCATGTGCCGGTGCGTTGGTAACATTTACCGCAACACCAACAAACGGTGGAATAACGCCTGCTTATCAATGGAAAGTAAACGGAGTTGATGCAGGAACCAATAGCACAACATTTACATCAAGTACTCTTACAAATGGACAAGTTGTAACCTGTGTACTAACTTCTAATGCTATCTGCGCAAATCCGGCCACTGCTACAAGTACAGGTGTAACAATGACAATTAATTCATCTGTAACACCTGATGTCGCTGCTTCTTTAACAACAGGTACTAATCCGACCTGTGCAGGCACTTCGCTAACATTTACCGCTGCGCCAACCAATGGCGGAACCACACCTGCTTACCAGTGGAAAATAAATGGAGTTAATGCGGGCACCAATAGCGCAACATTTACAACAAGTACGTTGACCAATGGACAGGTTGTTACCTGTGTGCTCACATCGAATGCTGCTTGCGCGAGCCCGGTAACAGCCACAAGTACAGGTGTTACAATGACCATCAACGCGATCCCTGCCACACCGGTGATCTCGCAGGCGGGAAGTGTGTTGACATCAAGTTCCGCTACCGGAAATCAATGGTATTTAAATGGAAATTCTATACCGGGGGCTACCAACCAAACGCATACTGTGGCGCAGAACGGAAGTTATACGGTTGTTGTGACTACAAATGGCTGCTCTTCCGCACCATCATCACCCGTAATAATGTCAACTGTAGGGATTGATTCCTTTTCTGACATACCTCTTCTGAACATTTATCCAAACCCTACAGATGGTAATTTTGCGATATACGTTCATGCTACGGCTCTATCAAACTATACCATTGAAATAAAAAACATGCTTGGACAATTAGTTTACTGCGAATTATTACCTGACTTCAGCGGCATTTATTCCAAACAAATAAATATTGCAACATCCGGCAGTGGGATTTATCAGGTTAGATTAAAAAATACAAAAAATGAAATCGTAAAAAAGGTTATAATATATTAGCCAGATATAAATGGATTTAACCATTTGTATATAATATCAGTCATGCAAGAAAACCATAACTTTATTCGTAAAACAACAAATGTGCAAATGAAAAAAGAAAAAAAATTAAATGGAAGAAAAGTTAAGCCCCGGACTTCATCGAAAACATTATCCGCCTTTAAGAAATCAAAAATGAAAGTGCCGGAAGATATTTATAACCGGCCACATTCAATGATGTACGAAGATTTGTTTAGGATGTGGTAAAATATACTATGAAATTTACGAAGTAAAATCAAAAGGGCATGAACCATAGATTTTTAAATATTTCCTGCAAATATGGAATATTAATGCTCTCCACTATTATGACAGATATGAATGGCAAACCTGTACCATTTGTTCTTTTCCAGGTCGGAGCACCGGGCGTGAATCTTTTTATTACTGAAAAGGGACTTACGTATTGCTTTATGGAAGAAGTAAAAGATGCTTCGACGGCGCTCAGCATGGAAAACGAACGCGAAGAAAAAACGGGATTACCCGTACCTACGGAGGAGGAAGGCGAATTTAAACCATTTAACTGGAGCCGCATTGACATGGGCCTTGCAGGAGCTTCTATTAAAAAATCGAATATTATAACCGAAGGCAGATCAAATTCTTTTAACCAGTACTACCTGGGTCACCTGCCTGCCGGCAAGGCAGGTTGTCCAGATGGGGTATTGGATGTGCATAGTTATACAAAAATTACTATTAAAGAAATCTATCCCGGTATTGACTGGGTATTTTACAACAGCGGCGAAAAAGGATTTAAATATGATTTTGCTGTACATCCCGGGGCTGATCCCGGTAGTATTAAATTACTTTACCGGTCCGGCAAGCGCCTTCATTTTGACCAAGAAGGCAATATACAAATACAAACACCATACGGCACATTAACCGAAAACGCGCCGATAAGTTACATTAAAGAAACCGGTGAGAACATCAGAACTAAATTTGTAAAAACAAAAGTAACTACTTGCCGCCCCACACAGGTTGATGAAGGGTACGAAACACAAGTTGTATTTAATTTAGAACACGGAACCCGGAACCTTGAACCCGGAACCCTAATCATCGACCCTCAACTTGTTTGGTCAACATTTTACGATGGCGCAAGTTCTCCCAGTTGGACCAGTCAGGATGGAGGTTTCATGGATATTGCTACTGATGCAGCTGGCAATCTATTTATTTGTGGTTATACAGGTGGCAACGTGACTCAGAATACTTTTCCTACAATAAATCCCGGAAACGGCGCTTATTTTCAGGGAGTGTACGGAGGGGGGGCTTTTTTCGCATATTTAGATGCAGTGATTTTAAAATTTAATCCATCAGGTGTTTGCCTTTGGTCAACTTATTATGGTGGCGGCGAAAAAGATCTCGCCAATTCCATAACTGTTGACAATGCCGGAAATGTTTTTGTAACGGGGTATACGGGATCCGGATATGACCCCATTTATAATTCATCAACAGCGAATTTTCCCACTCAAAATCCAGGTGCGGGAGCATACTTCCAGGGGGCATTTGCAGGAGGTTCCGGGACTATGAATGGTTCCGACGTCTTTATTCTGAAATTCAATAATGCCGGAGTTCGTCTGTGGGCCACCTATTACGGAGGTGGTGGAGATGACCGAGGAAATTCTATAATTACGGATAATGCGGGAAATGTGTTTGTGACAGGGTACACAATCTCTCATTATAATACCCCTCCCCAAACTACTTTCCCAACTCAAAACGCCTTGGGAGGAGCATACTTCCAGGGAGCAAACGCAGCCAATGGAACAGATGCGTTTATTCTGAAATTCACAAATTCGGGAATAAGGCAATGGGCAACCTTTTATGGCGGTTCTGCGGAAGATACCGGCAACTCCATAGCTGTGGATGGAATTGGAAATGTATTTGTAACAGGAAAAACAGGTGCAACTAAAACGCCATCAAATAATTTCCCCACCAATCCGGGCCCGGCAGGGGCATACTTTCAGGCTTATGGCGGGGGCCCATTCTCAACTGTTTGCATGTGTTATGGATTGTATGGTGGAGACGCTTTTATTTTAAAATTCAGCAGCAGTGGCGTTCAGCTTTGGGCAACTTTTTATGGCGGTTCTGATTCTGATGTTGGCAATTCCATAGCCACCGATTGCAGCGGTAATGTTTTTGTAACAGGTTCAACTAAATCAACCGATCTACCTACCCTTAATACCGGCGGAAATTCCTACTATAAATCAATATTAAGTGGCAGCAACGATGCGTTTATCCTTAAATTCGACAACGCCGGAAAAAGGCTTTGGGCAACTTATTATGGGGGTGCTATGAATGAATACGATGATGGTGTTGTACCGGCTATACCAACCTGGAGCAATATACAAACGGATGAATGCGGGCATCTCTTTGTGTCGTTTGAAACAGGGTCATCCGACATTCCTGTGCAATTTCTTTCAGGAGCCTATTTTGACGGAACTTTTAACGGGTATAACGATATTTACCTGGCCCGTTTTTCCAATACAGGAGTTTTACAATGGGGTACCTATTTCGGCGGCGATGGGAATGATTTTCGAAGCCCAATAGCGTTAGATGATTTCGGAAATTTGTTCGTTGCCGGAGAGTGGACTATTAATAATATCCCATCAATAAACAATGCTACCTATCCGCTTACAACTCCGGGTGGAGGGGCTTATTATGATAATTCATTCAATGGCGGCAGGGATGACATGTATATTGCCAAACTTGGTTTTGAGCCGGAAATAAATAAGCTGGAAAGCCGGCAGGATAATCCTGTGGGATGCAGCGCCTGCAACGGAAAAGCAAAAGTAACCGCCAAATGCGATATGGCCGGCTTAAGTTATGTATGGAGTACCGGACGAACTGTTTTGAACATCACGGCGGCATCCGATAGTATATCCGGTTTATGCGCGGGTAATTACTGGGTTGAAGTAACTTCCGCCTGCGGGGAAAAAGACACAGCCTGGTTTTCACTTAGCAATGTTAATTGCGGATGCAGTATGTCTGCCTCCATTATTGAAAGCCCCGGTATCAAATGTATAGGCACAACAGGAGGCGCGATAGTAACAGTAAGCAACGGGCCCGGCGGCCCTTATACCTATAATTGGAGTAATGGCACTAACGCCATTACTTCTTCGACCTTAAATCAGGCAACAAACTTGCCAGCCGGAACATATACTGTAAGAGTAATTACCGGTTCCTGTGTCTCCGTATCCTCCGTAACGCTAAGTCAACCACTTCCTGTTATCCCTAAAATTACCCAGCCGGTTTGCGCGGCAAATTTAGGTACAGCCACAGCAAGCGCCACAGGTGGATCCCCTCCTTATTTGTACTCATGGAGTACCGGCTCCACATCACCAGCAGCAACTGGATTAAATCTGGGAACATATACAGTTACCATTACCGACTCCAAAGGATGCACTTCATCTGAACTCACATCAATTAAGGAACCAATGCTTGTGGGTCCTAGCAGCGGAAATATTACCTGTAGCGGGTACAGTTATGCAGGCATAACCACTAATTTTGGCACATCCCCTTATACTTACAGCTGGAGTAATGGCTCTACAGTAGGAGGAAATTGTGGCAACCCCTGCCTGAATAAAAACCTCGCGGCGGGAACATATACAGTTACAGTAACCGATGGTAATGAATGTACAGTTACCCGTTCGGTTACCATTACAGGATCAAGTGCAGCTTCAGCAACTTTTACTGCCCCGCCAGCCTGCATAAATCAGGCCACTTGTTTTACACATACGGGTTCTGCAGGCACACATACGTGGTCCATTGGACCACCTGTGAGTGTAAGCGGCTCAACAACAAATTTTTGTTATACCTTTTTAACCGCAGGTACCTATAGTGTTACCCATACAGTTTCAAACGCAGGATGCACCAATACAGTAACCCAATATATAAATGGAACTAATTGTAATGGCCCAACGGTTACAGCTACCGGCACCTCTGTATGTCCGGGCTCCTGTGCAGCAATAACATCAAGTAGTACAGGCGGCACCGGCCCTTATACCTATTTGTGGAATAACGGCGCAACTACACAAAATATAAACCCCTGCCCTGCTGCAACTACAATATATACTGTAACCGTAACCGACTCCGGCGGAAATACATCTACTACAACCGCAGTAGTCAATGTTAATCCTTCTGTTAGCTTAAGCACAACTGTAACCAACATAAACTGCAACGGTAGCACAAACGGCAGCGCGAATGCAAATCCAAACAATGGTACGCCAGGATTTATTTACACCTGGAGTAATGGCGGAACAACATCTCAGATCTCAAATCTCACATCTCAGATCTACACAGTTACAGTAACAGATAGCAAAGGTTGTACAGCAACATCAACAGCCACTATAACTTCTCCTCCACCCTTGTCAGGACAATTTACAAAAGGAACAGCAAGCTGCAGTGGTTGTGGATGCAAAGAATGGATAATTATTAACGCTGCAGGAGGTACAAATCCATACAGCTACACATGGCCGGATGGATATGTGAACAGGTATAAAAATCAGCTTTGTCCGGGAACATATACAATTAACATTAAGGATAAGAATGGATGCAGTGTGAATGTTAATCTTACAGCACCCTGATTAATAAGACAATGCTATACCCATGAAAAAACTTTTCACATACCTACTTTTTTTTCTCGCAGGCCTTTCATTGTTTGCAGCAAAAACAGAGAACGAAGCTGAACTCAAAAAGCAGGCACAGCAATGGCTGAAAGAACAACCCGTACAATTTACAGAGAACAAAGGACAGATGACAGACATGCAGGGAAAACCTGTACCCTTTGTTTTATACCAGGTAACCGCACCAGGCATGAACCTCTTTGTTACAGAAAAAGGACTTACTTATTGTTTCATGGAAGATATAAAAGACGCTTCGACGGGGCTCAGTGTGACAAAAGATGAGGAAGAAAAAGAACCGGAAGGATTACACCGAGGCAATAATAAAGAAAAAAATAAACAAGGCGAACCGTACGGATCAATAGAAGAAGATGCTTTGACTACGCTCAGTACAGGGGAAGAAGAATTTAAATCATTTAACTGGAGCCGGATTGACATGGACCTGGAGGGTGCCAGCATTAAAAAAGAAAACATTGTTACGGAAGGCAAGTCTTTAATGTTTAACCAATATTTTCTGGGACATTGTCCCAATGGAGTGACAGATGTACACACATACTCCAAAATAATTATTAAAAATGTATATCCAGGCATCGACTGGATATTTTATAACAGCAATAACAAAGGATTTAAATATGATTTTGAAGTACATCCCGGTGCTGTTCCAGCGAACATTAAATTGCTTTACCGCTCAGGAAAAAAACTTCGGTTTGATGAACAGGGAAACATTGAAATAAAAACGCCTTACGGCACATTAACAGAAAACGCGCCGGTTAGTTACATTAAAGAAACAGGGGAGAGCATCAGAACTAAATTTGTAAAAACAAATGTAAACTCTTGCCGACCAACGCAGGTTGATGAAGGGTACGAAACTTCTGTTTCGTTTCATCTCTTATCTCACATCTCATATCTCACATCTACTTTAATCATCGACCCACAGCTTATTTGGAGTACTCTTCTAGATGGCGCAGGTGCTCAAGATGGAGGTATCATGGATGTTGCCACTGATGCAGCCGGCAATCTATTTATTTGTGCTTACACGGCTAGCGGACCGAATGCCGGACAAAATAGTTTCCCCACATTAAACCCCGGCGGCGGAGCCTATTTTGACGGAGTGTATGCGGGAGGATTTCAAGGATTTGACTTAGTTATAATGAAATTTACTTCTGGAAGTGTTCTTCTTTGGTCTACTTTTTATGGAGGAAACGGGTTTGAAATGCCACAGTCTATGGCAACGGACAATATGGGAAATATTTTTGTAACAGGGCGCTCAGAACGGGTTGACAATGTCGCTCCATTCCCCACGTACAATCCCGCTGGTGGTGCATATTTCAGCAATGGTTTTTCTAATAAAACCGATGTTTTTATCCTTAAATTCAGTAATTCCGGAATTCGCCTTTGGGCCACTTTATATGGTGGTGGGAATACTGACTGGGGAAATTCTATCGTAACAGACAACATGGGAAATGTATTTGTAACGGGATGGACAAACTCAATGATGACAGTAGGAAATCCCCCACAATTTCCAACTTATAATCCGGGAGGAGGGGCCTATTTTCAGGTACCAAACAGTTCTGGTATGATGGATTTATTCATTCTAAAATTTAACAACACAGGTATACTCCTATGGGCAACTTGTTATGGCGGAAATGAAGATGAGGCAGGGCATTCAATTGTTGTTGATAATTTTGGAAATGTATTTATAACAGGAGTAAGCGGAGTTTTTGAAAACCCCTCCCTAAATTCATCGTCTTTCCCTATATACACCCCGGCAGGAACATATTCCCAAAGTTATGGAGGAGGATCTAATTACGCCGGTGTATTTAATGGAGATGTTATCATTTTAAAATTCAGTAATAATGGGGTGCGCTTGTGGGCGACTTTTTATGGCGGAAAGGGAAATGATTATGGCTATTCTATTGCCACCGATTGTAGCGGTAATGTTTTTATAACAGGTTCAACCAAATCAACCGATCTGCCTACCCTTAGTCCAGGCGGAAACTCCTACTATAAATCAACATTAAGTGGCTACTCCGATGCATTTATCCTTAAATTCGACAACAACGGAATGCGTCTTTGGGCAACTTATTACGGGGGAAGTTCGGCAGAATACTCACTTGGCCTACTGCCTTCAATTCTTGCGCGGGGGCCCGCAGAACTCTTAACTCATAACAATATACAAACAGATGAATGCGGGCACCTCTTTGTGTCGTTTGAAACAGGGTCATCCGACATTCCTGTGCAATTTCTTTCAGGCGCTTATTTTGACGGCACTTCTAACGGGAGTAATGATATTTACTTAGCTCGTTTTTCCAATACAGGAGTTTTACAATGGGGTACCTATTTTGGCGGCAATGGAAATGATTTTCGAAGTCCGATAACGTTAGACAATGTCGGAAATTTGTTTGTGGGCGGAGAGTGGACTGAATTCAATTCCGCAGCAGTAAGCAACACTACTTATCCGCTTGCAAATGCCGGTGTCGGAACCTATTTCAATAATTCATTCAATGGTGGCAGGGATGATATGTATATTGCCAAACTTGGTTTTAAACCGGAATCTTCCACGACGCTGGAAAGCGAACAACATAATCCTATTGGATGCAATGCTTGTAACGGAAAAGTAAAGGTAACCGCCCAATGCGATATGCCAGGAATAAGCTATATATGGAGTACCGGACGCACAGTTTTAAATACCGCAGTTACCTCCGACAGCATATCCGGCTTGTGTGCGGGTAATTACTGGGTTGAAGTAACTTCCGCCTGCGGAAATAAGGATACGGCCAGGTTTTCTCTCAGCGATATTAATTGCGGATGCAGTATGTCTGCCTCCATTGTTGAAAACCCAAGTATCAAATGTTTCGGCGCAACAGGAGGCGCAATAGTAACAGTCAGCAACGGGCCCGCCGGACCTTATACGTATAGCTGGAGCAATGGCACTAAGGCCATTACTTCATCGGTCTCAAATCAGGCAACAAACTTACAAGCCGGAACATATACTGTAACAGTAAATACGGGTTCCTGTGTCTCAGTATCCACCATTGTACTAAGTCAGCCCACTCCGCTTCTTCCGAAAATTACCCAACCGGTTTGTGCGGCAAATTTGGGTACAGCCACAGCAAGCGCATCAGGTGGATTTCCTCCTTATTTGTACACATGGAGTACCGGCTCCACATCACCAACGGCAACCGGTTTAGGTTTGGGAGCCTATTCTGTTACCATTACCGACTCCAAAGGATGTGCCTCATCTGAACTCACATCAATTTATGAACCAATGTCTGTTAGTACCAGTAGCGAAAACATTGCCTGTACCGGATACAGTTACGCAGGGGTAACTGCTTCAGGTCCCACATTATACTCTTATACTTACAGTTGGAGCAACGGTTCAACAGTAGGAGGAAATTGTGGCAACCCCTGCCTGAATAAAAACCTTGCGGCGGGAACATATACAGTTACAGTAACCGATGGGAATGGCTGTACTGTTACCCGTTCCGTTACCATAACAGGATCAAGCGCGGCTTCTGCAACCTTTACCAGCCCACCTGTTTGTTTAAATCAACCATCCTGTTTTACCCATACCGGTTCTGCAGGCACTCATTCATGGACTATCGAAGCTCCTGTGAATGTTAGCGGAACAACAACAAACTTCTGCACCACTTTTTTAACCGCCGGAACTTACAGCGTTACTCATACTGTAACTAATGCCGGCTGCACAAACGCAGTTACCCAATATATAAATGTTACAAACTGCAATAGCCCAGCTATAACTACCACAGGCGCATCTGTTTGTCCGGGCGTGTGCGCAACAATAACAGCGAGTGCTGTAGGAGGAGCCCCTCCATATACCTACCTATGGAGCAACGGTGTGACCACACAAAACAATACACCGGCACCATGCCCTTTAGTTACTACTACCTACACGGTAACAATAAAAGATACCGGTGGAAATACATCCACTTCAACAGCAGTAGTAACAGTTAACCCTGCAGTAACTGTTAACACAACTGCAACCAACATAAGCTGCAATGGTGGTACAAACGGCAACGCGAATGCAAATCCAACCAGTGGTACGCCCGGGTTTACATACAGCTGGAGTAATTTAGTTTCAGGTTCAACTGTTTCAGGTTTGAGTGCTGGAAATTATACCATCACGTTGACAGACAGCAAAGGTTGCACCGCAACTTCAACTACAGCGATAACTTCTCCTCCTCCCCTTTCAGTATTATTTACCAAAGGCACGGCCAACTGTATTGGTTGTGGTTGTAAAGAATGGATAATGATAAATGCAACAGGGGGTATAGAGCCCTATAGCTACACCTGGCCGGATGGATATGTGAACCGGTATAAAAATCAACTTTGCCCTGGGACATATTCTATAAATGTAAAAGATAAAAATGGCTGCAGTGTTAACGTTAATCTTACAGCACCGTGATTAAGGACAATACTATACCCATGAAAAAAAATTTCACATACCTCTCTTTTTTTCTCACAGGCCTATCCTTGTTTGCGGCAAAAACAGAGAACGAAACTGAACTCAAAAAGCAGGCGCAGCAATGGCTCCACAACCAACCTGTAAAATTCCTGGAAAACAAAGGGCAGATGACTGACATCAACGGCAAGTCGATACCTTTTGTATTGTTTAAAGCCGAAGCCCCTAATATTGACCTATATGTTACCGAAAAAGGATTAACATTTATGTTATTTGAGAAAGAAGAAGCTGAAGGAGAAAGGGAAACGAATAGAGCCGCAAGTGATCTCTTGACCTTAAATACAAACAGAGTCCGCGTGGATATGGATCTTAAGGGAGGAATTATTAAAAGTGAGAAGATAATAAAAGACGGGGCTTCGGCTTATTTTAAACAGTTTTACTCCGGTAATGTTTATGGTGGAGTTACTGTCAGGGAATACGACAAAATAATCATTCAGGATGTTTATCCCGGAGTTGACTGGGTGCTGTATAATACAAATGAATCGGGATTTAAATATGATTTTGTAGTACATCCGGGTGCTGACCGCAATCAAATCCGACTGCTTTATCGTTCAAAAAACAAATTGGAAATTGATGAACAAGGCAATATAAAAATTGAAACTCCTTTAGGACTATTGACAGAAAAAAATCCTGTGAGCTATGTAAAGGAAACGGGGAAGATAATTGCAACACGGTTTAATAAAACAAAAGTTAACAGATGCAGCCCTAACAATACCGACGAAGGGTTTGAAACAGAAATTTCGTATCAAATTGATCCGGGATGTATTAATATGCAGCATCAGACTTTGATCATTGATCCACAGCTTTCATGGGCAACATTTTATGGTTCAAATCAAAATGAGGGAGCTATTGATATTTCAGCAGATGTAAATGGAAATATATATGTTGCGGCTTACACCTTAAGTCCCGGCCTTACTTTACTTGATCAGGGTGGCGGCGCATATTTTCAAAATGTAGGCCCTGTCGGATATAATTATCATGGCCTTATTCTCAAATTTAGCAATAATGGGGTGATGCAATGGGCTACTTATTACGGCGGAAGCTGTCATACAGAGCTATATGGTATTGCCTTTGATGCCACAGGAAATGTATTCGTTGTAGGATGGACTTGTGCAGGAGATTTAAATACACTGGGGCGCATGGTAAATCCAGGCGGCGGTGCATATTTTCAACCCGGCATACGTGGATATGATCCATTGATCCTGAAATTTAATTCCGGCGGAACATTAATATGGAGTACCTCTTATGGGGATACCAATGTCAATGCCCTCGGATGGGAAAAGGCTACTTCGGTTGCAGTAGATAATAGTGGCAATGTATATGTAGTTGGAGGAGCTGATGGCCCTAATTTAAATTTACTAAATGCCGGAACATACTTCCAGGGGAGTGGCGGAGGCAGGGATGCATTTATAGTTAAGTTTTCAAATGCGGGAGTTTTATTATGGGGTACTTATTATGGCGGTACGGGAGGAGACTTGGCGAGTTCTGTTGCTGTTGACAACATGGGTAACATTGTAGTTATTGGAAGGACCAGCTCAACGGATCTGAATGTATTGGGCCGCCTGGTCAATCCCGGAGGTGGCGCGTATTTTCAAAATACCAATGCGGGCCTGGATGATGCATTTATTTTAAAATTCAGTAATAGCGGAGTATTGCTTTGGGCAACTTACTATGGAGGAAACAACAATGAAGTTTCTGCCTTTGGGATAAACTTTAGTATAAGTTTTTCATTAGCTATTGATAGAGCGGGTAACATTTTTGCTTCAGGGGGTACCACTTCAACAAACTTAAATGCATTAGGCCGCCTTGTCAATCCAGGTGGTGGTACATATTTTCAAAACACCAATGCTGGCCAATCTGACGCTTTTATTTTGAAATTCAACAATAGCGGAGTATTGCTTTGGGCAACTTATTATGGCGGCACAGGAATTGAATCAATGTTAGCCAATCAATATTCTGGCTCAACAAATTCCAATATTGCAATAGACAATTGCAATAGGGTATATGTTACTTTTGAAACCTCGTCGACTAATATCCCGGTTAAATCTCTTTCTTGTTCATATAGTGCATCATACAAAGGTGGCTTCAATATGTCAAGCGGAAATACGAGTCCTTTTATGTCATACGATATTTTCATAACGCGCTTCTCTAATTCCGGGGTATTGGATTGGACTACACATTTTGGAGGCAACGGAAGTGACTTTCGCTGTCCATTGGCAACAGACAACAATGGAAATTTATTTATTGCCGGAGAGTGGAGTTCCGTGGGACATGAGTCGGATGCAACTTCGGGAGGAGTTGTAAACAATGCAACTTATCCCACAACTAACCCGGGTGGCGGAGCTTATTTTGATAATTCACATAACGGAGATGATGATGTATATATCGCAAAATTCATTCCGGAAAAACCTGCTTATATACAAAGCCAGGTTAATGTTACTGGTTGTGGCTGTAATGGCAGTGCCACCGTGGTTGTAAATTGCGCTATTCCAAATTACAGTTATGCCTGGAGCAATGGCAGCAGCACGATAAACGCAAGTACCAACAGTAATACTGTTACGGGACTTTGCCCGGGTAATTATTGGACGGAAGTAAAAGATGCTTCATGTATAATTAATCGTGATACTGTTTATTACACTATAACCGGAGCAGGAAGTGTATTAACACTGGTTACTACACCCACTTCCAATACCTGCTCTTTCTCCAACGGAACAGCAACAGTAGGTACAACGGGCGGCACAGCACCGTATACTTATATATGGAGTAACGGGCAAACTACCAGTACATCCAGCGGCCTGGGAGCAGGTTCCTATACAGTAACTGTTACAGACAATGGCGGTTGTGGCGGCTCACAATCAGTAACTATAGTTCCATCGGGCGGAATAACATTAACAACAACTGCAAGTAATACACTTTGCTATGGAAGCATGACCGGAACTGCATCAGCAAACCCTTCAGGAGGTACTACTCCGTATACTTTTTTGTGGAGTAACTCACAAACTACATCTGTAGCAAACAACATTGGAGCGGGGACCTATACAGTAACAGTAACTGATAAAAACGGCTGCACAGCCAAACAAACTGTAACTATCACCCAGCCTCTGCAACTGGTTGCGGGTTTTACAACGCAATGGTCATGCGGGAATAATAGTGGTACTGCAACTGTATACCCTACAAACGGAACACCATCTTACTCCTATTTATGGAGCAATGGCCAGGCATCAGCAACAGCCAACGGATTAAATATCAATCCATATACGGTTACTGTAACAGATGCTAACGGATGTAGTGTTACAGGAACAGTTACTCCGGTATTTCCACTGTCACTTACAGGATCAAGCACAAATATCACTTGTACCACAAGTGGCAGCGCATCAGTAACGGTAAATGGAAATGCAGGAGTACCTTATACCTATAATTGGAGCAATGGCTTTACTACACAAAATGCTTCCGGCCTTGCTACCGGCAACTATACGGTAACAGTAGCGGATGTCAATGGGTGTACTGCGACCAGATCATATTCCATTACAGGCACAAGTCCTGTTTCTGCTGCATTTACAAATTCTCCTGCTTGCCTGGGCGCCGCGGTAACCTTTACCAATATAGGATCAATAGGCACGTATAGCTGGGTAATTTCTCCATTAACACCTGCAAATGTAAGCGGTACAACCGCAAATTTCTCTTATACTTTTTTAACTGCCGGGGTATATAGTGTTACCCATACAGTAACGAATGCAGGCTGCAGCAGCACAATAACACTGAACATTACTATCACCAATTGTAATGGCCCAACAGTTACAGCTACCGGCAGCTCGGTATGTCCGGGTTCCTGCGCAGCAATTACATCAAGTAGCACAGGCGGCACAGGTCCTTATACCTATTTGTGGAACAATGGCGCCACTACACAAAATATAAATCCATGTCCTGTTACAACCACAATTTACACCATAACTGTAACTGACTCCGGGGGTAATACGTCCTCCTCAACAGCAGTAGTTACAGTTAATCCTGCTGTTACTGTAACCATAACACCAACCAACATAACTTGTAATGGTGGTACAAACGGTAGCTCATTCGCAAATCCAGGAGGAGGGACTTCACCCTTTGCTTATAACTGGAGTAATGGATTGGGTTCCGGGTTCCAGGTTTCAGGTTTGAGCGCGGGAAATTATACCGTTACAGTAACTGATAGTAAAGGCTGCAGTGCAATATCAATAGCTACGATACTTTCTCCACCTCCTTTAGCCGGACAATTTACAAAGGGTACGGCAAGCTGTAGTGGTTGTGGCTGTAAAGAATGGATAATGGTAAATGCTGCAGGAGGTACTAACCCATACAGCTACACATGGCCGGATGGCTATGCGAACCGGTATAAAAATCAACTTTGCCCGGGAATATATTCCATAAACGTGAAGGATAAAAACGGATGCAGTGTTAACATCAGCCTGACAGCTCCATAATAATCAGGGATGACATCGCTTGGAAGCGATGTCATCCCTGAAATCATTGCAGTGTGAGTATTAAACTGGCAGCCCTGATCAAAAGATGTAACGAAATTAATAAACCGTTAGAAATTGGGTTTAAGCAAATATTGCGCATAAAAATCAACAATTACTTTCACCGCTTCATCAGCCGAATCAACTACTTTAAACAGATCAAGATCTTCAGCACTGATGTTATGTTCTTCCAGAAGCATGGTGGTTTTAATCCAATCCAATAATCCTGTCCAGTATTTTTTTCCGGCAAGTACAATTGGGAAGTGAGCTATTTTAGTGGTTTGTATCAATGTAAGGGCTTCGAATAATTCATCCAGCGTACCAAAGCCTCCCGGCAACGCGATAAAACCCTGTGAATACATAAGGAAGATAGTTTTGCGCACAAAAAAATAATCGAAATCGATTATTTTATCTTTATCAATAAACGGATTTGAAGACTGTTCAAAAGGCAGAACAATATTTAAACCAACTGATTTTCCGCCGCCGGCTTTTGCACCCCGATTGGCGGCTTCCATAATTCCGGGACCTCCGCCTGTTATAACACCGTATCCTTCGCGTGTAAGTTTAAAAGCGATCTCTTCGGCAAGTTTATAATACTCACTTTCAGGTTTGGTACGCGCGGATCCGAATACGGAAACACAGGGCCCGATCTTTCCCATCTTCTCAAACCCATTAACAAACTCCGACATTATTTTAAATATTTTCCAGGAGTCGGTAGCTTTAACTTCCTGCCAGGTTTTATCGGCAAACGCTTTACGGATCTTTTCTTCGTTTTGATTTATGCTCATGGTATAGTCTATTTATATCAACTTGTTAATTCAGGAAACCATTACAAATTCTTTTTTCAGGTATTGAGCTGTGTAACTCTGTTTATTCTTTATTACTTGCTCAGGAGTTCCTTCACATATAATTGTTCCACCCCCACTCCCACCCTCCGGACCAAGATCAATAATATGATCAGCAACTTTAATAATGTCCATATTGTGTTCGATCACTAAAACTGTATTACCATGATCCGCCAATTTATTCAGCACGTCCAGCAATATACGAATATCTTCAAAATGAAGTCCCGTAGTAGGTTCATCCAGGATATAAAAGGTATTTCCTGTATCACGTTTTGATAATTCTGTGGCCAGTTTTACACGTTGGGCCTCGCCGCCTGATAAGGTTGTACTTTGCTGACCAAGAGTAATATAACCAAGCCCGACTTCTTTCAAAGTTCGTATTTTCTGGATGATCGACGGAATACTTTCAAAAAACTCCACCGCCTGATCAATCGTCATATTAAGTACGTCGCTTATTGACTTCCCTTTATATCGTATTTCAATGGTCTCACGATTATAGCGTTTGCCATTACACGTTTCACAATTCACATATACATCAGGTAAAAAATTCATTTCGATGGTCCGTAAACCAGCGCCCTGGCAGGTTTCACAGCGGCCACCCTTTACATTAAAGGAAAACCGTCCCGGCTTATAGCCACGGATCTTTGCTTCCTGGGTTTCAGCAAACAGATTACGTATATCGGAAAAAATAGTGGTATAGGTTGCCGGATTTGAGCGCGGAGTACGTCCTATTGGAGACTGATCAATATCAATCACTTTATCAAGATACTCCAAACCTCTTATATTCTTGTATGGCAGAACCCTCCTGCTTGAGCGATAGAAATAATTATTTAAAAGCGGATACAATGTTTCATTTATGAGCGATGATTTCCCGCTTCCCGACACACCTGTAACACAAATAAATTTTCCCAGGGGTAATTCAATGGTGACATTTTTTAAATTATGCCCGGTTGCACCTTGCAATAAAAGCGACTTTCCTGAACCCGGTCGCCGCGAAGATGGTATAGCAATAGTCTTTCTTTCAGTAATATACTCAGAAGTAAGGGTATTATATTTAAGTAATTCCTCCGGCGACCCCTGGGCAACAATATGCCCGCCATGGATACCGGCTTTGGGACCAATATCAATAACATGATCAGCGGCAAGGATCATCTCTTTATCGTGCTCAACTACGATAACGGAATTGCCAATGTCGCGTAAATTTTTCAATGCCTGTATCAAACGGTAATTGTCACGTTGATGCAGCCCAATACTGGGTTCATCCAAAATGTATAATACACCAACAAGCTGTGAGCCGATCTGCGTTGCCAGGCGAATCCGCTGTGCTTCACCACCTGACAAACTGCGTGAAGTGCGATTGACGGAAAGATAATCCAAACCAACATCAAGCAAAAAGGAGAGCCGCGAACGTATCTCTTTCAGAATTTCATGAGCTATCTTCCTGTTTTTTTCACTGATACGGTTCTCAATGTTGGCAAACCATTTTTGCAATTCCGAAATACTCATCTCCGATAGCTCAGCAATATTCTTATCAGCCACCTTAAAATAAAGCGCTTCTTTCTTTAAGCGCGCTCCATTACATTTCGGACAAACTACAATATCCATAAAACCCTGCAGCCATTTCTCCATGGAAGGCGACAACTGTTCGTCTTCCTGCTGACGGGTAAGAAAGTTCACAATACCTTCAAAGTTCAGTGAATAGCTTGTAGAATTCCCTTCCGAATAAATTTTTACCTTAAACACCTCCTCCGAGCCAAATAAAATAATGTTGAATGCATCCTCTGTAATATCCTCCACCGGCGTATCAAGTGTAAAACCATATTTATCACCAATAGCTTCCAACTGACGAAATATCCAACTGTTTTTATACATTCCGACAGGAAGTATAGCCCCTTTTCTAATGCTGAGTTTCTTGTTCGGAATTATTTTATTCAGATCAATTTGCGATATAACACCAAGCCCGTTACACTTTGGACAGGCACCATAGGGTGAATTAAAAGAGAACAGGTTGGGTTGAGGTTCATCATACGATATGCCTGATGCAGGGCACATTAAAAACCGGCTGAAATGCTGCGCTTTACCATACTCATTATTGATCTTATTGGAATCGTAAGGCAATATCATTATTATTCCCTTCCCATGCTTCATGGCCAATTGAACCGATTCAGATATCCGTTGACGACCATCGGGTTTGACATCAATCCGGTCAATCACAATATCAATATCATGGATCTTGTACCGATCCAACTGCATCCGCGCTGTCATTTCCATGACTTCACCGTCGACCCGCACACGCAAAAAACCCTGTTTGCGTATTTGTTCAAACAATTCGCGGTAGTGTCCCTTCCGTCCCTTAACAATTGGTGCTAAAACAAGTATTTTTTGCCCGACATATTTTTTCGAAATCAGATTAATGATCTGGTCATCGGAATAACGTATCATTCTTTCGCCGGTAATATATGAATAAGCGTCCGAGGTCCTCGCATAAAGCAATCGCAGGAAATCATATATTTCAGTAATAGTACCAACGGTTGACCGGGGATTTTTATTTACAGTTTTTTGCTCAATGGAAATAACAGGACTTAGTCCCGTAATCTTATCTACATCCGGGCGTTCCATATTACCCAAAAACTGGCGCGCGTAAGAAGCAAATGTTTCGATATACCTGCGCTGCCCTTCGGCATAAATAGTATCAAAGGCCAATGATGATTTTCCGCTTCCGCTTAAGCCGGTAATGACAACTAATTTATTGCGGGGTATGGTTATATCAATATTTTTAAGATTATGCACGCGCGCACCGAAAATCTGCAGTACTTCGTTTTCATTATGGGACGGCGCTTTAGAGTCCATTGTCAGATGCAGAACCTTTTATTGTTGAATCACGAACAGAATCGATTTTCGAAAATATTTCTGCGCTATCTGCCTGTGTTGATGCTAGCCCCTGGTCAGCGAACTCATCCCACTCAAAAATATTGACGCCTTTACCGGGAAGTTCAACCTGATACACTTTTCTTCCTTCATTAATTAATGATGAAGATCTGAGCCAGGGATTAAGCAGTTTAAGTAATTTGTAATTGATCCCCTGGCTCAGGGCAAAATCAGCGAGGTCAGTTACCGATGAATCAACCGCCACATTCCTTGTAGGAATAGGCCGGTAAAGATCCTGTTTGCGAAGCATAAAACCATAAGCCTTTGGACGCGATAAAATATCTTTTACGGCAAGTACACGGAACATATAACGCGCCGTTTCGTCATTTAAATACAGATCATAATAATTATTCACCTTTTGCTTCTCCAGTTGAACGGCAACACCACTAATACCCATATTGTATGAAGCAGCAGCAAGTGTCCAATTGTTAAACTTTTTATATGCTTCCCTGAAGTATTTACAGGCGGCCTCAGTAGATTTCTCCATACTGTAACGTTCATCAACCATATCATTTATCTCAAGACCGTATGTTTTACCTGTCTCTTCCACAATTTGCCAGTAACCTGTTGCCTTAGCGGGAGAAATAATATTAAGGAGACCACTTTCAACAACCGCAATATATTTAAAATCATCGGGGATCCCGTTACGCTTAAGTATTGGTTCAATGATCGGGAACCAGCGGTTTGCACGTTTGAATAACAGAAGTGTTTGTGATTGCCAATAGGTATTGACAAGGAGCTCCCTGTCAAGCGATTCAACGATCGCAAAATCGTTCAGCGGAACTTTTTCACCCGAAAAACTCAAGTCCTTTGGAATATTTATTCCAACTGTTTTAAAATGTGAATTGAAATAATCCTTGCTTCCTGTATCCGAATTACCCGCGCCGGTTGAAAAATTAAACACCTTTACAACTACAAAAAGCAGCAGGAAACAACAAAAAGCGAGAAGTGATCTTTTTGACCGGTTCCAAAATATTTTAACCGCATCTATGATCTTACCTGGTATCAAAGGTTTTAGGTTTTGATATTTTTGAAATATAGAACAGCAGCCCAAAAACGAAAAGAAAATATACTCCGAAAATGGCAATGTGAATATACCCCCAATCAGCTATATAATAGATGATAAAAATCGTGCATAGCATGGAAATAAATGAAAGGCCTGCAAATACAAGAGAAACCTGCGTATCAGAGAGGCCCATATAAGACAGATGATGTGTGGTATGATCTTTCCCGCCGATAAAAGGTGATTGCTTACGCATCAACCGATTGATGACAACAGTTGTAGTATCACAAATGGGAATAATGAACGACAGGATGCTCACAAAGAATTGCTTCGATTGAACCAGGTGGCCGGTTGAATCAGATGAATTCCAGAAATAAAGGATCCCGATAGCAGCGAGAAATACGCCAAGAAACTGGCTGCCGGTATCTCCCATAAATAATTTGGAGGGATACCAGTTATAATACAGGAAACCGATCAGTGCGCCCATAATACCAAAAAGCAGGAGTACGTGGATATTCGTTGAAAAGTCATGATTCATGGCAATGATCAATAGTGCAGCAATAATAATAGTTACAGATACGGTTGCAGTAATGGCGTCCATATTGTCGAGCATATTGATTGAATTCATCATACCCACCACCCAGAATATGGTGAACAGGTAATTCGCCCATACATTCGGAAAAATATGTATGCCTATTCCTGAAATTATTAAGATCAATGCGCACAGAACCTGTGCCAGGAATTTCAATAACGGCTTGGTATTATACGCATCATCGGCTAAACCCATCAGGAATGCGACCGTGCATGATGCTACTATGCCAAGGAACTGATCATTGCCTATGATGGAAACATTTCCGTAAAAAAAAGAAAAGCCGGAAATACTTAAGAGGAATGCAACGTAAAATGAAATTCCGCCAACAGAAGGCTTTGACTGGGTATTCCAGCGGATGATGGTATCCTTTTCGTTCCGTATCCCGAGTGTTTTTGAGAATTTCAACAATAATCCATTCAGCAATATCGAAAATACTGTAATGATCACGAAAAACAATATGTAGGACAATAGCCTGGTATTTTCCATCGAAAAAATAATCCCATCAAGGGCTGCAAAGGTAGTCAAATAGGGGCTTAAAACAAACCCTGATACTCCTTAAAGGATATACCCTGCTGATCCTTTTCAGAAATTAAGGGTTGGTCGATTTCCCAGTCAATACCCAGATCCGGGTCATTCCACACAATACATACCTCGCTTGATTTACTATACAGGTTAGAACATTTATACACAAAAACAGTGTCATCAGCCAATGCGGCAAAACCATGCGCAAAACCCTCCGGGATCCAGATCATAGTTTGGTCGTGTTCATTCAGCTCGACTTTAAAATGCTTTCCGTAAGTTGATGAGTTTTTGCGGATATCCACAGCAATGTCAATTACGGCACCTTTCACAACGCGCACAAGTTTAACCTGTGCAAAGGGCGGAGACTGAAAATGCAAACCCCGCACGACATTTTTTTTTGAATGAGACTGATTGTCCTGAAGAAAAGTAACCGGAGGTAACTTTTCGTCAAAAACAACTTTATTATACGACTCATAAAAACACCCCCTTGTGTCCTCAAAAACCTTAGGTTTTAAGACCAACAATCCTTCAAGCGGAGTTTTAATGATATCCATCTATCCTCGTTTGAACCAATTCAGGAATCGCTTTAAAAAAGACCTGCCGGCCTTTGTATGCTGCTCGTCATAGTAGCCATAGCCATAACCGTAACCATAGCCGTAACCGTAACCGTAACCATAGTTATAGTACCCATAGCGGTTACCCTCAACATCAACACCATTAAGAATAATAGAAAGGCGCTTGATATGATTTTCGTTATATAGCCGATCAAGGTTTTGAATAAAATTTCTTTTTGAATATTCTGCACGAAATATGTATATCGGGTAATCTGCCCGCTGTATCATGGATATGCCATCCGTAACAAGGCCGATCGGAGGGTTATCAATAATGATCATGTCATACAATTCTTTCAGGTAAGTAAGTAATTCATCCATACGTTTACTGAGGATGAGTTCTGACGGATTTGGCGGAATAGGGCCTGCGGTAATGAAATCAAGATTCTCAAGAGAACTGTGCTGGATACATTCAAGAGGGCTGTCTTTTCCGATCAGCATGGTACTCATTCCTTTGATATTTTGCACATTGAACCCAAGGTGGATCTTTGGTTTACGCATATCAAGGTCAAGGATAATAACTTTTTTGCCTGAGTAGGCTATGATACCTGCAAGGTTGATCGCCACAAATGTTTTTCCCTCACCGGAGATCGTGGATGTCACAGCCATGATCTTGGGTCCGGTTTCAGTGGAAATGAATTGCAAATTAGCTCTGACTGAACGAAAAGCTTCAGCAATAAGAGACTTGGGATTCTTATCAACCAGTAACTGGGATACCGGAATATCCTTTTTATACCTGGGAATGATACCCAGTGCGGAGATAGAACTATTTGTTTGTTTGGATATCTGGTGCAAGGAGTTGATATCGTTATGCAGCAGGTAACGGATAAAAACAAGCAATAAACTGCAAAAAAACCCGAGCGAAATAGATATACTAAGCGCGACAGTCCTGTTCGGAGAAACAGGAGCCTTTGGAACTACGGGTTTTTCAAGGAATATATTCTTAGAAACATTACCTTCTTTGGATATGGAGTATTCTGTTTTCTTCTCCAGCAAAAGGATGTAATACTTTTCATTGATATTATATAAGCGCTGAAGTTTAGCATATTCCAGTTCATTTTCGGGAACCGCATAAAAATTAGCCCTCAACTCATCCGACTTGGTCTGAAGATTGCCAACCTTATCCTTTATGCGCTGTTCAAGCGAACGGATTGGTTCTATCAGCAGCTTTTTCTGAATTTCTATCTGGAAATTTATGGTCTTTATCGTTTCACTGTTCGGTGTAACCTCATAAAGCAGCTCCTCCTTCTTCACCAACAACTTCTGGAGGTTATCAACCGGAATGCGAATCGCAAGTTCATACTCAGTACCTGCCAGGATCGACAAAAGGTTATATGCATCAATTGATTGCGACATCTCTACCTTTTTGACCACATTTTCCAGGAGCTCAACCTGTATCTGGTTGGACACAATTTTATCTTCAAGTTCACTAACCCTGGATGCTTTGGCAGTAGCAACAACCTCATTTTCCTGAGAGGGATTTGCCTTTTTAAACTCCTGCAAGGAAGCCTCCGCATCGTGCAGTTTTTTACCCGAAATCTCAAGCTGTGCATCAATGAAACTGAGTATTTTTTCAGCACTTTCACTTTTACGTTCAATATCTGAAAGAATAAATTCATCGGCAATTGATTCAATAATGTCTGTTGCTTTTACCGGATTAGCTCCCTTGTACGCTATTCTAATAGTCTTTGCCGCATCACTCAATAACTTTACTTCCAACTTGGGAAAACACTGGTTTACCACACTCTCCATGGAGTTAATAGTAAAAAAGAAAGATGTTTTCTTTACAATACTTTGCTGATCAGCAATAGAATTATAATCACGGATGGTGACCTTAAAAGAAAAAAACGGCGTAGTCAGCCAAAGGTTCTCTTTAAAAGCAAAACTATGGTTTACTTCATTTGTAGTGAATGATATTTGTCCGGATGTTTTGTCATGGAACTCGATATGTATTTTAACACCCTGGACCGAAGGAACACTATTCGATATTTCAACAGTATAGGGTGTTGATGTATATGATTCCATACTTTTGAAAGTGCCTTCACTGAAATAGCCCACCTGCAATGGAAGTTTGGAAAGGGCCCGCTTCATGAAATCGCGCGAACGCAAAAATTCTATGGCCTGAGGAATAGGATTACTTTCTTCTGCTCCTATAGATTGAAAATTGAGTAACTTATTCGGAGTGTTATCTGATCGCAACTGTAAAATAGTGGAGGATTCATATATAGGCTGTGCATATCGCAAATACAGGAAACAGGAAAATATTGAGATCACCAAAAAAAGCAGTATCCATATAATACTTTTGGTAAGTATATGAACGAACAATCCCAATTCAAATTCGGAGCCTATTTTCTCTAATCGCTCTTTATACTGATCGAGATTTTGCTGCGAACTGGTGACGTCCTGAAACATGTTGGATCAGATAATTTGAATTATTTTCTCAGGTTTATTACTGTGTACACCAAAAGAAAAGAAGATATGATACTGATGATCGGACTGAGTTCAGTAACAATTCCCTGACTGATCCTGATACGTTGCTGAACATAAATAATATCATTTGATTGCAAAACGATATTCCCTTGTTTTAGTCCATCAATCGTAGAAAGATCTATATGATATACTTCGGACGGCTTACCGGGAGTCCTCCTGATCAGTTTTATCTGATACGCTTTTCCGTCGTATGATAATCCCCCGGCCATAGCCAGGCCTTCCAATAATGTAATATTATTATGATCAAGGATGATGACCTTGCTTGTACCGCCGGTGCCCGGGAATATAATTACCCTGCGGCTTGTGACCTTCAACAAAATAAAAGGCCTGATATAGTATAAACTATACTTCTCTTCGAGCATCAGTTGAGCCTCACGTATTGTAAGTCCCTTCAGTGAAATATTTCCAAGCACAGGGAGCTTTGCATTCCCCTCGACGTCAACTGTATAAGGAAGAGTTCCCTGATTTACATTAATAAAGCCCGGAGTATTTGTACTTGTAACATCGGTAAGTTTAAACCCGTCATTTGAAAATACCCTTAATTCAATAACATCATTCGGGGATATCCTATACTCCAGGTTAGCAACAGTATCTTTCATTTGAGAATATTGATAGCCTTTGGGGGTTTTCAGCATCAAACTGGGATTCATGATTCTGCAGCCGGTGAACACAATTGCGACAAGAAGAAAGGGTACTATTTTTTTCATAGCTATAGTGAAATACTAGTATGACATCAGGTTAAATTATTGATGTAGGCTAAAACGGACCCAAAAGTACTCAAAAATTATTAATTTGCTCATTTACAGCCTGTAATAAATTACCTTCAATGGAGTAAAGTATGGTAAAGTGTCTGCATTTCGGAAATAAGCCGGGTATAATGAAATTTTTCTTTTACAAAATTCCAGCCTTTTAAGCTGAATTGTTGACGAAGATTGTCATTTTCGACCAATTTTAACAACTGGTCGCAGTACTTTTCAGGTTCTTCTACGCCGGCAAGAAGCGCTGTCTGACCCTCCAGCACAATATTTTCAATACCACCAACATTGGTTGAAACAATAGGTTTACCTGCTGCCTGAGCTTCAATCAGGCTTACCGGAGTTCCCTCGTTAAATGAGGTTAAACATAAAATATCCAAGCCGGCAAGTGCCCAATCAACATCCATTATCCACGAGGTAAAAGTCAAGGCTGCCTTAGAAGAACTTTGGCTACCTTCAAAATACTTCAGTTTAAGAGTTTTCGCCTGTTCAATAATAGCGGGCTTCTCTTCTCCGTCGCCAATAATGAAAGCTCTTACTTTTTTTGTTGTATTATTTAAAACATATTGAATGGCCTGTAGGAATAATTTATGATTCTTCACAGGAACAAGTCGTCCGATAATTCCAACGGCGATCTCATCATCATCAATATTATACTGTTTTCTGAATGAAGTACGCTTTTGCTCCCCATTCTCCCGAAAACGGTCCAGATCAAAACCCAGAGGAATGACTTTTATTTTTTCAGCAGGTGCAATTTTATGGAGGTTGGCCAATTCATCTTTCTGTTTATCACTAATAGCAATAATAGCTGTGGTACATCTGGCTAACTGACGCTCAATAGCTTTAAAGATGGTTGTTCTGAAAGAACCGAAATAACTATGAAACACATGCCCGTGAAAAGTATGAACCACGACAGGAACATTACACGAAAATGCCGCCAACCTTCCCAGGGTTCCGGCTTTTGCCGCATGAGTATGTACAATATCAGGTTTAAAGTCTTTGATGATTTTTTTCAGCTCTCTGTACGCCACAAAATCATTGAAAGGATTGATCGAACGCTTCATTGAAGGAATGATGACCGGATCAATACCCAGTTTTTTCACAATGTAATCTGAGCTTGCTTCTGATTCATCTTTCATGCCGCCAATTAGCAATGTCTCAAATTCGGGTGCCAGATATTTAGTCAGGTATGCGACATTATATGTCGGGCCTCCAAGATTGAAACGGTTGATGATACGTAATACTTTTGGCATAAGGTTGCGAACTACTTAATGTTATTTCTCAATATTTGCTGGCAATTGCAATAAAATTGAATAACGAATATCGAACAAGGAATTTCGAATAATGAAAAAACAAAAAAGTGCGGGTGAACCCCGAAATTCATTATTCCTTGTTCGATATTCATTATTCAAAATACTTTTTACCTCCCAATATTAAATTTACTTTAACACATATATTTTTTCCACCAATATTGAAAAACGATCAATCCCCAAACCCTTGCTGTTGAATCACCGGGGCTGGAAGAAAAAAGTTGACGAAGCAATAATTTTACACTTACATAATCAAACAAACCTTGTTCGCGTATAAAACCTTCGCTTAAAAGATCGTCTGTTATCATCGATTTAAGATCTGTTCTGAACCATTTTAACAAAGGCACTTCAAAGCCATGTTTTCCTCTTTTGAATATTTCAGCAGGTAATTGTGATCGAAATGCGTCTTTAAGTATACGCTTCCTGCTGTTATTATTTATCTTATAATTTGCCGGCAAACCAAAAGCGAAGTTTACAACATTATAATCCAGGAAAGGAGTACGTACCTCGAGGCTATTCGCCATTGACATCGAATCAACCTTTGTAAGCATATCATTTTGCAGTACCAGGTTCATATCGGTCAGTAAAACAGAATTAAAATCATTATTAATGTTTTTTAACAACCCCCGTTTGCGGTCGTTATACAGATCGTTACTGAATTTTGTTTTAAAAATTTTGCAAACAGTGCTTTCATCCGCATAACCGGCCCAACTCCAGTATCTTTCCTTTTCCGACAATCGTGCACCCATGCTGAACTTCTCAAGCTGCCTCACTTTATTGCCAAGTGACGAGCCACGGGATCCAGGTAAAATACCCCACAAAGGTTTGGTTAAACCTGCAAACGATGCAAGTGATCTGTTATTCCGCATTTTAAATTCTGCAGCATGTTTATTGTAACCGGCAAAGAGTTCGTCCGCCCCATCACCAGAAAGTGCAACGGTAACATGTTTCCGGGTATGCATACTTAAAATATGTACCGCGAGCGCTGATGAATCAGCAAAGGGTTCATCCAGGTAATCAAGTACCTGGTAAAGATTCCCAAAGAGATCATCATTGCTGAGCAAAAAAACAGTGTGATCAGTCTTATGCCTTTTTGCGACAAGTTGTGCATAATGTGTTTCATCAAACAAAGCTTCCTCTTTATAGCCGATCGAAAATGTTTTTAAATGAGTCGTATGCCTCGCCGCCAATACTGCAATGACTGAGGAATCAATACCACCACTTAAAAAGCAGCCCAACGGCACATCCGAGATCAAACGCTTTTGTACGGATTCTTCAAGAAGACCGGCTAATTGTTTTTGAGCGGTATCATAATCAGCTGCTACAGTAATGTTCTCACAATAAGGGATTTTATAATAGCAATTCTTCTGCACTTGTCCGTTCTTTATTGTCATATAATGGCCGGGCTCCAACTTTGAAACACCTGTAAATATTGAATTCGGAGAAGGAATATAATTCAGCTGCAAATAAGTGAAAAGAGAAACAGGATCAAGCTCGCGGGGAATACCATAGGTGAGCAGAGCTTTCATTTCGGAAGCAAAAGCAAAAATATTTTCATTTTGGTAAACCAGCAGCGGCTTTACTCCATACCTGTCGCGCGCAATAAATACACTTTGCTCCTGCTTATCATATATGGCTAATGAAAAAAAGCCATTTATCTTTTCCAGACAAGCTGCTCCATATTCAATGAACGAATAGAGTAATACCTCTGTATCACTTGATGATCGGAGCGGAATACCTTTTTGAAGAAGCTTATCCCTGTATTCTTTATAATTAAAGAATTCTCCGTTATAAATAATTGTATACCTGCCTGAATGATCGGTGAAAGGTTGTGAAGCAGCATTCGTTGTATCAATTATGGAAAGGCGGCGATGACCAAGGGCGACATTACTATGTGTATATATACCTTCCCCATCAGGTCCACGTCGTATCAAGGTATTTACCGACGCATTGATGAGACGCATCTGTTGTTTGCCTTTTTCAGTAAAGGCTATTATACCGGTGATACCGCACATGTGAATTGATAGTAAAAGTAAACAAATTCAACTTGTTGTTGATTCTGTTTGCGGTTTACGGATAAGCAAAAGTCCTGCAAATACTATAAGTCCATTTAACAATAATAGCTCAAAACCGAATTTATAACCATTAAAAAGTTGTTCCGAATGCTCGCTAAGAAAATAACACACTATCGGAGATGCAACACATATATATGGAACCAACTTATCCTTTACAGATGTTTTAACAAACAAACCAAAGGCAAAAAGCCCAAGTAAAGGCCCATAGGTGTAACCCGCAACCGTAAATAACTTTCCGATCACCGCCTCATTATTGATAGCACGGAACAAAACAACAACTGCAAGTAATAGCATAGCGAAAGCCAAATGGACCAGATGTCTTGTTTTCTTTTTTTTCTGTTCATCATCACGCTTCTGAAAATCAAGGAAGTCGATGCAGGCAGAGGTTGTGAGAGATGTAAGCGCTCCGTCAGCGCTCGGATAAGCCGCGGAAATAATACCGATTACAAACACAATACCTGCAAATGTTCCGAAATGCTGCAAAGCCATAGTGGGGAAAATATCATCCGTTTTCGTTGGCAGCGCAATTCCCTTAGCTTCGGCATAAAAATACAAGGTGGCCCCAAGCAATAAAAAGAGCAGGTTAACAAACACCATTATCGCACTGAAACTGAACATATTCTTCTGAGCATCTTTCAGATTTTTGCAGCTCAGGTTTTTCTGCATCATTTCCTGGTCGAGGCCGGTCATAGCAATACAAATAAAAATACCGCTTAAAAATTGTTTAATGAAAAACCGCTTGTCGTGCCAATCGGTAAAAATTACTTTGGAATAATCGCTGGCATTTACACTTCTTAGTACATCTATAAACGGGATGTTCAACTCTTTTACGATAAGTGTGACTGAGATTACCACAGCAAGTAACATAAACGTGGTTTGCAATGTATCAGTCCATACAATTGTTTTTATGCCGCCTTCGTAGGTATACAACAAAATAAGCACGATGAAAGTGCCTACAGTTACAATAAAGGGAACACCCATTGCATCGAAAACAAATGTTTGCAATACATTAATAACAAGAAACATCCTGAAAGATGCGCCAATAGTTCGTGACAGGATAAAAAAGAACGCACCTGTTTTATACGACCAAAAACCGAAACGCTGCTCCAGGAATCCGTAAATAGAAGTGAGGTTAAGTCGGTAGTACATCGGCATCAATACAGTCGCAATGATTATATATCCCACAAAATAACCAAACACTACAACCAGGTAAGAAAACTGTGTCGTGCCTACCCAGCCCGGAACCGACATAAAAGTAACGCCCGATAACGAAGCACCGATCATTCCATAAGCAACCACATACCACCTGGAGGCCTTATTACCGATAAAATAACTTGCATTATTGGCCTTGCGTGTGGTGAGCCAGGTTATAAAAAAGAGCAAGGCGGAGTAAACTGCAACACATCCAATAATGAGGGTTGGGGTCATACTTCAAAGAAAAGATAAAAATGGAGTGTAATATGCAGGGAAATTATTAGTCTATCAACATAGTTTTTCACATATACTCCAACTATTTTGATCAGGAAATCAAATAGCTATTATAGGAGGTAGCTATCAGGATCGGATCAAGGCGCGCTGAGATTAACATTGATACTACATCCATTTTTGTCTTTAATATTTACCGAGTAAGTTCCGGGGCAAAGTTGATTTTTATATCTGTTCACATATCCATCAGGCCATGAATAGCTGTATGGGCTTGTACCTCCTGTGGCGCTAACCAATATCCATTCTTTGCAACCACAACCCGTGCAAGCAGAAGTACCTTTGGCAAATTGACCCGTAATAACGGGGGGTGAAATTATGATTGTTGCAGCAGTTGCTTTGCATCCCTTATTGTCGGTTACCGTTACTGTATAATTTCCCTGAGACAAACCTGAGACAGCTTGAGTGGCTTGGCCATTGCTCCAGTTATAAGTATAAGGTGACGTACCACTCCCGGGATTTGCCAGAACACTGCCATTGGCAGTACCGCTACAGCTGATATTTGTTGGTGTAGCAGTTACACTTACAACCGGGTTAACCGTAACTACAGCTGTTGAAGTAGCTGTTATTCCTCCTGCGTCAGTTATTGTTACCGTATATGTGGTTGTTGAAACAGGACAAGGATTTATGTTCTGAGCAGTAGATCCTGTATTCCAGAGATAGGTGTAAGGAACTGCGCCTCCGGCAGCGCTTGATGTTACAGCTGCACAAGACCCGGAGCAGACGTTTGCAGTTGTTGCTGTAACCGTCATACCGCAAACTCCTGTGACAGTAATAGTTTTAATAATGCTATCCATTGGACACCCAACTATTAATTTTACAGTATACGTTCCTGTCGTGGTATAAATGTGTGAGGGATTCTGTTGAGTAGATGCTCCTCCATCTCCAAAACTCCATTGCCAGGTGGTTGGTAACCATGCGCCTGCTTTCCATATACAATTACCCGCAGACAGATCAGTAAACAGAATTGGTGAATTGCATTGAGTACCGGCAGAATTTGTAAAGTTTGGTGTTATTACCGGCTTGAATTTATACACCACAGGTTTGTCCAATAACCCGGTTGGATCATTATGTACAGGTTGAACCACGCCTGCAGTAACAGGAAAATCAAATGAATGGCTAGCCCCAGCTATATAAACTTCTTGTGAACAGTCGCCGCTATAAAAGAGTCCGGAAGCGTGGTAATCAGCTCTGCCACCGCCAATATATGTTGCATATAGTAAATTACTTCCCGAAGCATTAAATTTTGCTAAGAATTGGTCAGAGCTCCCAGCTAAGGAATTATCATATGCGCAAGGGGTTGTAGGTATATTACAACCTCCCGAACCGTCTCCTACTTCACCCGAAAGGAAAACTTCACCTGACTCTGTTACCCATATCCCATTACCGGCTGACCATGCCCCGTCACCAAAGAAGGTGCCAAATACAACATTTCCTATTGGATTAAACTTAACCATAAAAATGTTGGAGTTTCCCGAAACAACACAAGTGTTGAAAGAAGGATCATAGGAGCCGGCTGTAATAGCCGAAAAATTGTTTGAGTTAGTAAAACCCGAAATTGCAGATTCTCCAATCGAATTTACATGTATGGTCTGTGAATAATCATTATCACTCCCGCCGACATATGTCGAATAGATCAAATCACCTGCACCACTACCGGCAGGATTTAATATAAACATAAAGGCATCCTGCAACCCACCCTGAAATGTATTTTTGTGAGCATTGACAGTTACCGGATAATCTGTAGAACGAGTAATCCCTGTGACAGCCATTTTACCATAATTTTGATGGTATCCTATGCTAAATGGACGGTCCAGCCCTGTACCTCCCAGGTATGACGCATATTTAAGATCAGCATTCCCATTGCCACCCGGATTTAAAACAAAAACTACAGCATCCCCTCCTCCATTGTAAGTCGGATCATAACAACCCGGAGTCATTGGAAAATCAGTTGATAGTGTATAATCTACCACATATACATTTTTAGTACTTTGGTTATACCCGATATCATTAATATTAAATCCGATCGTTTCATCTGCATCAGTTCCTCCAATGTATGTTGAATAGATCAATGTGTTCCCCGCAGTTGCATTTAATTTACAAACTACTGCATCTGTAACCCCGTTAAAACTATTATCATAAGCTCCTGCGGTAGTAGGAAAATTGCTTGATGATGTCATTCCTCTTATGATCACTTCATTTGTGGCTTCATCAACAGCAATACCCACTCCCCACTCGTCTTTAGAACCTCCTATATAAGTTGCCCACACGAGAGCACTTGCATCGGGCTTAAGCTTATAAACTATAATATCACCTAAATAATAATCCTGACCAGTAGGGCAGGCCCCACAAGAAGCCCCATTATAAGTTTGATCATAAACACCTGCGGTAGTTGGGAATGAAAGATTGTAAAAACTTGTTCCATATACATAACCCTTGCTGTCCACTGTTATATCTCTCGAGTAACCAAAACCTACATTAGTTGTGGTACTTCCAAGATAGGTTCCCCATTTATAAATAATGGGGTCAATAATAACCGGAAACGATCTGTTATATTCTTCAGTTGCGTTAAAACCAAATGTGGTATCATTCAACACCCGATAAATTATTTTTATATTTTTCTTCCCCCCATTAATAATTTGATACGATTCGGGCATTTCCTCAACCAATGTTCCCCAAGTTGTTTTAATTTCTAATTGTCCTTCTCCATTAATGTGTACATTTTTAATACCCTCACATGTCATTTGTATCTTACTTATATCCGATCCCGGTTTTAAAATATAATCGTACTTGAAATTTTTACCTGTGCTGTAATAACGCAGATCAATATTCTCATACAAATCATTGTATTTTATCATTCTGTAGTCGGAAACATTAGTGACGTGTTTACTAAAATCATTCCCAATTAAATAATTGGTACGACTGCCTTCCTTCCCTTCAGCAGTTATATTTACTTCTGGATTAGCCCCTTTAAAGTGCAGATTCCATATTAAGTATTCATAGCTCTCTTTACGCATTTGGCCGGTAATACTGTCAATACCATGTTCTTCTTTTTCTCTCATGAAACCAAAACTGAGTTTATGCTTCATGAAATAAATATTCGCATTCCATCCGGGAGAAGATCCCTGATACAATATCCGCTCCTCATTTGAAGAAGTTCTATTATCCCATTGGCCTTCATTTTTTCTGAATGCAATGGGTGTTGCTGCAATATTATTATAAATTCCGGCTTTCTCTGATTCGCTTAATTCATTAAACATATCGTCTTGTCGATAAGACGCCTGACCTATCATGAAAAGATCGTCCATATTTTGAGCACATGCCGATGTGACAATCAGCTTTTCCACTAATAAGAAGGCGAAGGCTAATTTTGTTTTCATCCGGATATGTTTTTAAAATTTAATTGTCCGACGGAGTTATCCAAAGCTAAACTTACAGGCTTTAATTCCACATTTTTAATTTTCTATTTCTGAAAGTTAAGAAACATATATGCGAGAGTCAATTAAATTTTTCAATTAAACTTCTTTTCTAATTCAGAATTATTAATTTAATTATGTAAATAAACTCATTTTTTAAGCTATTAATGCTTATTTTTAAACGAATTTACTTCATTTCCAAATCGTGTCAAAAGAACTTTTCGCCCTTATTAAGTCATTAAGCAAGTCGGAAAAAAGACATTTTAAATTATTTACATCAATGCATGGTAAAGGCGACGAAAACAATTATGTGCGTTTTTTTGACGTAATTGAACAACAAAAGGAATATGATGAGGAAAAATTAATAAAAACCGAAAAATACATTTCGGATCTCTCGGTAATAAAAGTCAGACTGTATAATGCGATACTAAGAAGCCTCAGGACGTATAATGCCAATATTTCATTTACAAATAAGTTAAAAGCGGAAATTGATTACATAGAAATATTACGCGATAAAGGTTTGCTGGAGCAGGCTGAGAAAATGGTGGCGAAGGCGAAAAAGAAAGCTGAGAAATATGGGCAGCTGTTATCATTACTTCAGATCATGGAGTTGGAAGACCGGCTAATGCGAAGAAAGAATTACTACAATGTCCCCTTTGTACAAGTCGAACAGGTCATCAAAACAATGCTTAGCACAGTCGAAAAATATAAAAACCAAACCGAATACCTGCTATTGGATCATCAATTATACCTGGGTCCGGACAGCACTAAAAAAAGAGCGATGAAAGATCGTTTACTGAGCGATGAAAAAGAAGCTCAAACCTACCAGGCACTTTTCAGCTTTTACTTATGTTATTGCCAGTATTATGAATATACAGGGGATCGTATTCAGATATATAATTTCAGAAAGAAGCTGGTATCCTTGATGGAAAAACATCCTCACAATATTGAGCTTATACCGGAAAGATATATAGCCTGTCTGGGAAATCTGATCAATAGCCAAAATCAACTCAAAAAATTTGATGAGGCATTTCAGACCATACAAAAGTTAAAAGCGCTACCTGAAAATTTCCCTTCATTAAATGAAAATGCCAGGAACAGGTTATTTATTATTACTAACTCTGTCGAATTAGTGCATTATAATAATCAGGGGAAATTCGAAAAAGGGATAGAGGTAGTGAAACAAATAAAATCAAAGTTTCACATTTATGAAGGCACCCGATACACCCTGTCCGATTTTATACATATTAATTATTCCATTTCGATCGTTTATTTCGGATCAGAGGAGTACAATATGGCCATCAAACATATAAACAACATAATAAACCGGCAGAACATAGATTACAGAAGCGATGTTTATTCCATGGCAAAAGTGCTCAGCATAATTATTTATTATGAGCTCGGACATGCGGAATTACTTCAATATGCAGTTAGATCGACTTTCCGGTATTTACAGAAAAGAAATATTTTATACAAAACGGATCATGCTATCCTGAATTTTATCAGGAAAAAGATCCCGAAGATCAATAGCAAAAAAGAACTTATAGCCGAACTGATCATATTCAGAGATGAAGTAGAAAAGATCAGAAAAAAAGAATCCGAAGAGAAAAGATCACAGACTGATTTTATATTATGTTGGGCGGAAAGTAAAATAACAGGAAAACATTTTGCCAAAGTGGTGAAAGAAAAAGCCTTGGAAAAAAATTCGTGATCACACTCCTTTTACTACCCCAAACTATGCATTAGAAAATCTCTAATGCATAGCGATTAAGAAAATCAGGCTTTCAGGCTTCATTTCATTCAACCTTCAAGGTGATTTTCTACCCATGGGCACAAGTAAATCGGGATAAACCCAACTAATGCAGATACCCGAAAAGGGCATAAATAGTTCAGTCGCTTTACTCCCTTCTACTGCATAAGTTGGGTTAAAGGATTTTAATGTTCGGCATAAACGGTTCTAAACCAACCTGCCTGCCGGTCAGGCAGGTTTGGCGGATGAAAAATCCTTAAATTGACTAAGAACCGGTATATCAAAGCACTATAATAAGCCCGATGATCGTGATAATAATGAAAATTAAAAAGGCCCACAAGTCAGCGGGAACATAATCTTTATACTTGTGGTAGATTTCCAAAATAAATTTCTTCATTTTTTGAAATATTGCTGCAAACTGTTTATAAACTCATTGTGAATACCCGGAGTACATGCAATCAGCTCCCTGCCAAAAATATAATTGTCGCCTCCGCCAAAGTCCGTTATCTTCCCGCCCGCCTGTTGAACAATGAACGCTCCGCCTGCCACATCCCAGGGACGAAGCCCGTATTCATAAAAAGCGTCGAACCGCCCACAGGCCACATAAGCTAGGTCAACGGCGGCAGAACCCAACCTGCGCAAGCCATGTGTTTCCCTCATCAGGTGCTTGAAAAACTCCATGTATTCATCCAGACGATCGTAATTATAGTAAGGAAAACCCGTAGCGACCAATGTGTCTTTTAATAGAGCTGCCTGCGTTACCTTAATTTCAGTTTTATTGCAATAAGCTTTGCTGTTTCCCCAGGCGTAAAAACATTCACTGAGGTTAAGTTCGTGGACGACTCCCATTACAGGTGTATTATCCCTCAGAAGACCTATGCTTATTGAATAGCAAGGCAAACCATGAATAAAATTGGTTGTGCCGTCAAGTGGATCAATGACCCAATTATATGTTTCTCCTTTGGCTGACGATGTGTTTTCTTCCGCAATAAAACCTGCCTTGGGAATAAGTTTACCAAGGCCGGCTACTAATAATTGTTCGGCACCTTTATCAACATAGGTAACAAAATCATTTTTCCCTTTTACTTCCACATGCTGCGATCGCACTTTAGTTAACTCCTGCTTAATATAGCCACCAACCTGTTCGGTTAGTTCACAAACTTTGAAGCAAATTGATTCGAGTTTCATTTTAATAAAGGAATGATATTGCGCTTAAAGCGATGTCATCCCTTGCTTTACGTGTTTTCTAAACCACCAAATACCTGTTATGCCAACAATAACTAACAATGCGGAAATGATCTCAGCCTGTGTTATCCCGAATCCAAAAATATGATATTCGGTATTGATACGGATCTTTTCGATGAAGAACCGTTCAACACCATTAAGAATAAGATAAATACAGAACATCACACCGGGTACTTTTATCTTTTTGCGCAAGCTCCATAGCACAAAGAAAAGTGAAATACATACGATAGATTCGTATAATGGTGTGGGAAAAACCGGGTTAAGCAACATTTCGCAATATTTGCCTTCACAACCGGGGATAGGCACCCCTACTCCATTCACATTATGCGGGTAATTGTAACTCCAGAACCAATCCGGTAAAAAATTTAACCAACCGGGTTTTGCCGCAAGATTGTCTATCCCCCAGTCACCATCACCTGCCACCTGGCAGCCAATTCGACCAACACCATAGGCAAGCATAAGACCTGGTGCACAGGCATCAATAAGCGGCCTTATAGCTATATTATTTTTGTAGGCATAATAAATAACTGCGGCTGCACCACAGATCAAGCCACCATACATGGTTAAACCACTGAAGGACATCAATTCTCCCAAAGGATCTGCCGCAAATTGGTCCCAGTTCTCGAGGTTATGAAATATTTTTGCGCCGATGATCCCGGCGATAGCGGCTATCGTTGTCATATTGCCCACATGCTCGTAAGGATGAATGACGCTATCCTCCAATTGTGGCTCCTTATCATCCAGCATCCGGGCTTCGCGGTATTTCAGAAACCAGAATACTGCTGCAACTATCAATCCTCCGATAAGATTTCCCTGCAATGAAAGTATGAATCCCTGTGTATCTTCCAGGAAATCGCCAAAATGAAGAATGATAAAGAACAGCTTATATCCCAATACGAAACCCAGCAGGAGGGAAACTATATAGTCGGCCGTGGTTGGCTTCTTGCCTTTTAATATCTGTGTTGGCCTGGAACTGAGTAAACCTTCATTCTCCTTTCGTTTCAATTCAATTGAAAAGAAATAAGCAGCCAATAAAAAAGAAACTGCTACAAAAAAACCGAAACTCTGAAACATTTTTAGAAAATCCAGTTCAATGCCGAAGATGTCTTTGAAAGCGAAATATAGGTTGGGGTACATAGTGGTTCAAGGTTCAGGGTTCAGGGTTCAAGGTTCAAGGTTCAGTTTGTAGTTATTAAACAACCTGAAACTTGAAACCTGAAACCATTTTTTTAAGTGTTTACAATACTTTCTTCAAACAGTTCAATAATTATATTTCCGTCGGAGCCAATATCCGTCAGCTTAACGGGAACCAATTGATTTACTAATTGCTCATTAAATGGTGTTGTAACTTTTACATAATTTTTTGTAAAACCATGCATGAAGCCATTTTTACTTTCTCTTTCAAATAATACAATTTGTGTTGCATTCAAATTCTCTTCATAAAACTGCCGGAGTTTTTTCGCGGATAAAATACGCAGCATTTTATTACGTTTTTTACGTTCAGCAACAGGTACAACTCCATCCAGTTTTACCGCATCAGTATTATCACGCTCAGAATAAGTAAAAACGTGCAGGTAAGAAACATTCAACTCATTCAGGAAATTATATGTTTCAAGGAAATCAGTTTCAGTTTCGCCGGGAAAACCAACGATCACATCAACGCCAATACAGCAATCGGGCATTATTGACTTTATTTTATTCACTCGCTCTGCATACAATTCGCGCATGTAACGCCTGCGCATAAGCTTCAGTAATTTATTTGAACCCGATTGAAGTGGAATGTGGAAGTGCGGCACAAAACGTTTTGAAGAAGCTACAAATTCAATGATCTCATCCTTCAACAGATTGGGCTCAATGGATGAAATACGGAAGCGTTCAATTCCCTCCACCTTATCCAGTTCTTTGATCAGTTCAAGGAAGTTTTCTTTCCGATCCGCATGCCCATTATTAAGATGAATTCCAAAATCACCTATGTTTACTCCTGTCAAAACAATTTCTTTGGCACCTTCGGCGGCTATTTTCTTCGCGTTGCCAACCACACTAGCGACACTAGCGCTCCTGCTGGCACCACGCGCCAATGGAATGGTACAATACGAACACGTATAATCACAACCATCCTGCACTTTGAGAAAAGCGCGTGTGCGGCCACTGCCTAATGAATAAGAGTCGACAAAGAGATCGGCATCGCTAACTTCACATGAATGAATTTCGGCATATTGCTTCTTTTGCAAATCATCCAGGTAATTAATTAGTTTAAATTTTTCAGTAGCACCAAGGACCAGATCCACCCCTTCAATATTTGCTATTTCATTGGGTTTTAGCTGAGCATAGCAACCAATAATTGCGATGAATGCATCAGGAGAATTCCTGAGAGCAGTATTTACAATATAACGGCATTCTTTATCGGCATTCTCAGTAACAGAACAGGTATTTATTACATAAACATCAGCATGATCTTTAAAATCAACTTCAGCATACCCCTTACTTTTAAAAGTACGCGCAATGGCCGAAGTTTCGGAATAATTTAACTTGCAGCCAAGCGTATGAAAAGCAACTGTTTTATTGGGATTCATGAGGAGCAAATGTACTAAAAATCGGGCTTGGTGATTTACGCAAGCGGGATTGGGTACTCAAACGGAAGTATTTCCATTTTTCACTATCTTTATATACTTAAAAAGTACTGCCAATGACAACAATGATCGTAAACATACCCGAAAAGGAAAAATCATTTTTCCTGGCCTTGTTTAAAAAATTCCACTTGAAATCTAAGGTTTTATCGACTGACGATAAAGAAGATATATGGTTCGCAAAAATGATAGATGAAGCCGAACGCGAAGGCGGTGAAGTTTCGGAACAGGAAATTTTAAAACTGTTGAAACGAAATGGAGCTAAGATTTAGGCCGAAATTCAAACGTGACTTGGTTAAATTAAAAGGGAAGCCAAAGTTGAATGAAAAGATTTATACCATCATCAAACAGATCAGGTCTGCTCGCACCATTTCAGATATCCCGGGTCACAAAGCACTTGACGAATACAAAATCCGTTTCAGAATAAAAATAAAGATCAGCGAAAAGGAGAACTACAGGCTGGGATTTATTTTAAAAAATAATACCATTTGGGCAGAGAGAATATTATCACGTGCCGACTTTTATAAATTTTACAGGAGGTAAATATTTTACTAAAGGTCAAAACAAAATGTCCGGAAATTTTTTATTCCAATGCATAAGCCAATAAATTACAAATACTATGTTCATAAAAAACAGGAATAGGATAAGCCAAGCCCAAAAATGCGATGATGTAAAATCTCAGAACCGATGGAGGGAGCGAAATAGGAAATTAACAGGCAAATTATAAATGTATAGTTGAGAATTAAAATTATACGATCAATTAGTTTCAAGTTCGAGGTTTCAGGTTGGCTTTAACTTGAAACCTGAAACTTGAAACTATCTTTTACCACTTTGCTTAAACAAAAATTCCTTTTCTTCCTTGCTAAGGCTATCGTACCCGGATTTGGAGATCTTATCCAGTATGGCATTCATATACCTTTCGGCGGCGAGCTTATTCGTGTTATATACTTCATCGCTGGCGGGCTTTTTGTACGCCACTTTCATCCTGGTGCGGGGTTTAAATAAATTTCCGGCCCAACCAATAATTGAACTGACGTGTTTACCTATATCACTTCCTTTGCGATATTGAACAATAAAAATATAGCCATACAATGCACCCCCAATATGCGCCACCTTTCCACCAGTATTATTGTAAAAATCAATCAATGTAGAGAGAATAAAAGAAATCAAAGCCAGGTATTTAAGTTTTACCGAACCAAATAAAAGTAATTGAATAGTATAGTTAGGAATTAAAAAAGCAATTGCCACCACAATAGCCATAACAGCGGCAGACGCTCCAATTAATACAGCTCCGGATAATGCTTCAGGAAATAAAAAACTGGTTGCGATAAATAAAATACCGCCGCTTATACCGCCCAATAAATAGGTACTGATCAGCTGCTTGCTTCCAATGAATTCCACAAATAGTTGTCCCATCCAGTATAACCAAAGCATATTAAAAAGAATGTGAAACACATCATTATGAAAGAACATATAGGTAACAGGGGTCCAAAAGTGCGAAAGAAGAAAAGAAAGATCAGGTGTCAATCCGAATAACTGATATACCTCACTTCCTGCGCCCCCGGAAAGCCTTGTGATACCTATAAAAAGGTTCGATACGACAAATAAAATAACGTTAATGACTATCAATTTCATTAATCCGTTATTCTTTCCCCTGAACGTATTTTTCAAATCTTCAACGATGGACATATCTTTTAATAGAATTGACTGTGATTTTTACCCCAATATTTTATAAGTATAAAGCCAAAAAGCATTCCACCCAGATGCGCAAAGTGAGCCACATTGTCGCCAACTGCACCCTGTATACCCGAAAACAATTCAATGGCACCATAAATAATAACAAAATATTTTGCTTTAATAGGTATGGCAAAATACACATACAACATTGTGTTCGGGAACAACATACCAAAAGCCAGCAGCACACCAAATACAGAACCGGAAGCCCCAACCACCACGGGAGCATTCAACAATTCATCTTTGTAATTATTCATAAATTCAAGCGAAGCACTCAGCATTCCCGCCTGGTTACCGGCAGCTTCCATACCATTGTATTGAGCAATGAGGGCTTCCACCTGGCTTTTCATTTCAATTGAAACTATTTTAAAATGACCCGATTGAAAGAACTCCTCAAATTGCCTGAGGTCGGGACTGGCTATGTATTGATTAACAAAATCAACAGTGGGTGTTATTTGAAAATAAAAAATAATGTAATGAGTAAGCGCGGCGCCCAGGCCGGTTACTAAATAAAAAGTCAGGAATCGTTTGGGGCCCCAGAAATTTTCCAATACGGAGCCAAACATCCATAAAGCAAACATGTTTGATAACAGGTGAAAAAAATCACCATGCATGAACATATAAGTTATAAACTGATAAACCCTGAATTTATCTGCAAAAAAGTAATGCAAACCAAGAAATTCACTTAATTCGATATTATATGCATTCCGAAGAACAGATTGAGCAAACAGAAATATAACATTGATAATAAGTATATTCTTAATTACCGGGGGTAATATCTGAAAACTGGACGGACGGTATTCCTGGTAGCTCATACTTACACAATTATTTTTTAAACAACTTTTCTATATCAGCAACAGCCATTGTTGTAACAACCGGCTTGCCCGAAGGTGACGTATATGGCATTGCACATGCGAACAGCCGATCAATAAGCCCCTGCATTTCACCCTGGGTAAGTAACCTTCCCACCTTAACAGCAGCGTTCCTGGCCATTGATCTGGCTATATTCTCGCGCTTGTCTATTTTAACTTCTATAAGATTCTGTTTGTAGGTTTCAAGCAAACCTTCGAGCAATTGTATGCTATCGGCACTTGTAACATCGGCGGGAATCCCATTAATCACAAATGTATTCTTACCAAACTCACTGATATCGAAACCAACTCCATGAATTTCCGCTGACAATTCCTTCACCAACTCCGCATCACCTGTACTTAACTCAATTGTTTTAGGGAACAATTCCTGCTGCGATGAGGCTTTGTGATTCGCTATCGAATTCACGTATTGCTCATATAAAATACGCTCGTGCGCACCTTGCTGATCAACGATCATGATCCCGGACTTAATCGGAGATAAAATATATTTACCATGCAACTGGAAAACCTGACTGCCTTCTTCAATATGTATCATCTCCGGAGCTTTCTCCGCCGGCTTTTGCTGCTGTTCAGTTTCGGTCTTTATTGACTCGTACAACTTTTCCCAGTTGGCTTTATTTGATAAGTTAAGAACAGATTCGCTTTTCTTATAAGATGATGTCGCTTTACCACTTGCTTTAAAAGGATTATAATCCGGATCAACCTTTATAGTTGGCTCGGGAATAAAATCCTTATCCGACTTTAAGGGGATATTGGCAAAACTCATTTCCTGGTTAAAATCTATAGTTGGTGTTATATTATGCTTTCCCAATGAAAGCTTAACACTTGAACGTAAAATAGCGTAGATCGACTTCTCGTCCTCAAACTTTATTTCCGTTTTGGTGGGATGAATATTAATATCAATTGTTTTCGGATCAACCTCCATTAATATGAAGTACGATGGGAAACTATCCCTCGCCAATAATTCATCGTAAGCCCCTTGCACGGCGTGATTCAGGTAGGCACTCTTTATAAAACGCCTGTTGATGAAAAAGAACTGTTCTCCCCTCGTCTTTTTAGCGAACTCCGGTTTGCCGATGTATCCGATAAGGTTCAAAATGTTTGTTTCCTGCTCAATAGGCGCCAAGCGTTCGTTATAGTTTCCGCCAAACAAAGCAACGATACGCTGCTTCAAAGATCCCTTTTCCAGTTGGAAAACGATCTGGTTATTATGATGCAATGAGAAAGCTATTTCAGGATGAGGTATGGCCACCCGCTCAAATTCTTCCAGTATATGACGAAACTCTACCTGGTCGGATTTCAAAAAATTCCGGCGGGCCGGGACATTATAAAATAAATTTTTAACTGAAAATGCTGTTCCAACAGGGCTATTAAAAGGATTTTGACTTTTCACTTCACTTCCTTCCATTTCAATACGCGTACCAATTTCATCATTAGGCCGCCGTGTTTTTAGTTCAACATGCGCGATAGCCGCGATCGACGCCAATGCCTCTCCCCTAAAACCTTTGGTACGTATATTAAACAGATCATCAGCCTTTTTAATTTTAGATGTGGCGTGGCGCTCAAAACTCATACGTGCATCAGTTTCACTCATACCGCAACCATTGTCAATTACCTGTATCAGTGTTTTACCGGAATCCTTTACGATCAATTTGATATCAGCAGCACCTGAATCGATGGCATTTTCCAACAATTCCTTTACAGCAGAAGCGGGTCGTTGAATAACCTCACCTGCCGCTATCTGGTTGGCTACTGAATCGGGTAAAAGCTGAATTATATCGGACATTGTTGGTTTTAAAAATGAGGTTAAATATACTACTTATGAAGGAGAAATTCCGGTGTAATGAGCACCGAAAACTGCAATGTTGAAAATTAATATTTGCGTAGATCAGGATTTTGGCAAGAAAAACATAAAGTATTTTGCCACTAAGACCACAAAGGCACCAGGAAGCACAAAGAAATCTTCGTAAAACTTTGTGTCTTGGTATCTTTGTGGCAATTTATTCAACCCTTACTTTGCTTCATTTGATTAACTAAACCACTAGAACTGAAAGTCCATAGGTTGAGATAAAGAAAGGATGAAATTCTTTCCGCAATACTAAATAAAAAATGCTCTGTGATTCTCTGTGTCTCCTCTGTGAAACTCTGTGTAAAAAAAATTACACAGAGAAAAAGGAGTTTCACAGAGAGCCACAGAGAAAATAATGTTTTTAGAAACTGAAAGTCGTGCACTGAAAGTGCATAGTTTCAACTAACGAATGAGACCAATGAAAGAGGACATTCCCTCAATTCACAAATTGGCGTTAATAAGTTGGATTCACCAACGTAATTGTCAAGTATCCATTTGGATAACTTTATCCCTTATGCGAAAAATTGTATACCAGCGGGTTTCAATATTCATTCTGTCTGCAGCTGCGCTGCTGTTTGCCGGCTTTAAGCAAGCCCCCGATAACTCCGTTCCGTTTTACGCCTTAACCAATACCCACTGGGCAGATTCCGTTTATCTAACATTAAGTCCGGATGAACGCATTGCCCAGCTTTTTATGGTGGCGGCCTATTCAAACAAGGACAAAAACCATGTAGATGATATAAAAGAACTGGTTTCCAAATACCATATAGGCGGGCTTATTTTTTTCCAGGGAGGCCCGGTACGCGAAGCCATACTGACCAATGAATACCAAAGCTTGTCCAAAGTTCCGTTGATGATCTCAATTGATGGCGAATGGGGTTTGGCTATGCGATTGGACAGCACAACTCAGTTTCCGCGGCAAATGTCGCTCGGTGCCATACAAAATGATACATTGATCTACCAAATGGGTGCCGAAATAGCACGACAATGCAAACGCTTAGGAATACATGTTAATCTCGCGCCCGTTGTTGATATTAACAGCAATCCGCTCAATCCGGTTATCAGCAACCGCTCATTCGGTGAAAATAAATACCTGGTGGCCCGAAAAGCCACAATGTACATGAAAGGGATGCAGGACAATGGAGTAATGGCAAATGCCAAACATTTTCCAGGACATGGTGATACGGACAGCGATTCACATAAAACATTACCAACTATCAAACACTCCAAAGAACTGCTTGATTCACTGGATCTGTATCCATTTAAACAACTAATGGAAAAAGGACTTGGCAGCTTAATGGTAGCTCATTTATTTATTCCTTCACTTGACTCCACAAAAAACACTGCCTCTACCCTATCCAAAACTATTGTTACAGGTCTACTTAAAGATGAATTAAAATTCAGCGGCCTTGTTTTTACAGATGCGCTTAACATGAAGGGGGTAAGCAAATTTTATCCTCCCGGAGTTGTAAATGTGAAAGCGCTCCTGGCAGGAAATGATGTGTTATTATTTGCGGAAGACGTACCAACAGCGATCATTGAAATTAAAAAAGCGATCGCTAAAGGAGATATCACACAGGAAGAAATTGACAAACGCTGCAAAAAAATACTGCTTGCCAAGCAATGGTGCGGCCTTGATCATTACTCTCCAATTGAACTCAAAAATCTCACAAAGGATCTGAATACACCTCAAGCAGACCTTATCAACCGCAAGCTGGTTGAAGCTTCACTTACATTACTACAAAATAAAAACAACGTGATTCCATTACAAAAATTGGACACCCTTAAGATCGCGTCATTATCGCTTGGATATAAAACCACGAATCAATTCCAGGAAATGCTTGGGTACTACGCACCGGTTAAACATTTTGGCCTTGACAGAACCGCAAAACCATCGGAATGCGATTCGGTGGTAAAATGGCTAAAAGCATACAATCTCGTTGTCGTTCACGTAAATAACACAAATAATTCGCCCGTTAAAAATTTTGGATTCACTGATCAATCCTCAAAGGTATTGCAAGAAGTAATGAGGCAAAACAAAACTATTGTCAATGTAAGCGCCAATCCATATATTCTTCTACGCATTGATAGTCTTCAAAATGCGGATGGAGTTATTTTATCTTATGAAGATAATGAGCTGACTCAAAGCCTTTCCGCACAACTTATTTTTGGCGCAATCGGTGTAAATGGAAAACTGCCGGTTACCGCTTCTGCAAATTTTAAATTTGGTTCCGGCATTGAAACAACCGGCCTGGGACGCTTTAAGTATACCATACCTGAAGAACTCGGTCTTTCAAGTTCTGATTTCGACAGGATAGACACCATTGCATTGTATGGTATAAAAGAAAAAGCTTACCCCGGCTGTGAAATTCTTGTCGCAAAAGAGGGTAAAGTAATCTACCTGAAATCATTCGGCTATCATACTTATGAGAACAAGCGCGCTGTGACCAATACCGATATATATGATCTGGCTTCGGTAACCAAGATTGCAGCTTCAGCACCTTCACTAATGAAAATGGTTGAAGAACATAAAATAAAATTAGACGATCGGTTGTGCTATCATCTTCCGGAACTCGAAGGAACCAATAAGGCTAATATTATTATCCGGGAAATGATGGCACACCAGGCCGGACTGCGCGACTGGATCCCTTTCTGGCTACATACCGTGAAAAAAGGACAATACAAACCTGGCATCTACAGTAAAACGCAAAGCGATTCTTTCCCTGTACGTGTGGCGAACGATATGTATATTCGAAAAAATTACACGGATACTATTTACAAAGAAATCGCCAACTCCGAAGTAAAAGAAGCCGGCCGGTACAAATACAGCGACCTGGGATATTACTATCTCAAAAAAATCATTGAACAAAAAACAGGAATGCCATTGAATGAATATGTGTCAAAAAATTTTTACACTCCTCTCGGACTTTCAACCATGAGTTATCTTCCACGTGCGCGATTTGAGTTAACCAGAATACCACCAACCGAATATGATGTGAAATTCCGCAAGCAATTGGTCCATGGTGATGTTCATGATCAGGGCGCGGCAATGATGGGAGGTGTTGGAGGACATGCAGGCCTATTTGCCAACGCGAACGACCTGGCCATACTTACGCAAATGTTCATGCAAAAAGGAGAATACGGAGGTGTCAGATACCTTGATACGGCAATAGTAAGTGAGTTCACCCGTTGCCAGTATTGCACCGACAACAGGAGAGCCGTTGGATTTGACAAACCGGAGACTAATTCAACCAAAGAAAGCCCGGTATGTGATTGTGTGTCGTATCTCAGCTATGGTCATTCCGGATTTACAGGTACAATTACATGGGCCGACCCCGCAAAGAATCTTGTGTATGTTTTTCTTTCCAACCGTGTTTATCCTGATGCAGAAATAAACAAACTTTCCAAAATGGGAATACGCAGTAAAATTCAAAAGGAGATCTACAACGCGATCAAATAAAAATTGTATCAGGGCGTAGCGACATTAACATTTACACTACACCCGTTCTTATCTTTAACATTTACCAAATAAGCTCCCGGGCAAAGGTTATTTTTATATCTGTTGATATATCCATCCGGCCAGGTATAACTATACGGGCTTGTTCCGCCCGTGGCAGTTACCATAATCCATTCTTTACAGCCACAACCCATGCAAGCTGCAGTACCCTTTGTAATTTGTCCGACCAATGGCGGCGGCGAAACTATTGTGGCCGTTGAAACACCCGTACAACCTTTACCATCAGTTACAGTTATGGTATAACCGGCTCCAGCCAATCCAGAAACCACCGCCCCAGTTGAACCATTACTCCATACGTATGTATACGGTGAAGTTCCATTACTGCCTGAAGCAGAAACAGATCCTGTACTGCCATTACAATTTATAGTTGTGGCAACCGTTGTTACGGTAATTCCGGGGTTGACGGTTACAACTGCACTTGATGTAGATGTATTTCCACCCGCATCTTTTATTATTACTGTGTAAGTTGTGGTTGTTGCCGGGCATGAATTTATATTTTGTGTAGTGGCACCATTGCTCCATGAATAAGTATACGGAACAGTACCACCGGTGCCAATAGAAGTAACAGAAGCACAAAAACCAGGGCAAACCGAACTGCCCGTTGCTGTTACGATGGGGCCTGTACAACTAATTACTGTCACTGTGTTTGTAGTTGAAGCACTACAGCCGATGTAATTTGGATTTTGGTTAGAAACAGAATAAGTAATACTATATGAGCCTGCAGTTAAAAACGTATATGAGAAACTCGAAGTAGTGCCACTTACATTAACCGGAGCTCCGACAGTCCAGCTATACCTCATATCTACACCTGTTGTTCCCGTGAAAGTAAATATGGAACCTGATCCAACACAAATCGTAGCTGGTTTGGTAAAAGATGCAACCGGATTTGGATCAACAATTGTAACCACTTTGGTTATTTTACATCCATCCCCATCTGTAACCGTAACCGTATGATTGCCCGCAGTAAGCCCTGTAGCCCACTGTGTAGTGAAACCATTACTCCAACTGTATGAATATGACCAGACACCTGTGGTAACCTGTACAAATGCATCACCTGTCTTTACAACATTATTGCATTTAATATTTGAACTTGAAGTGGTAGCAATGACCGAGAATCTTACATTTACCAATGCCGCCACCGTAGCAGAGTTTCCTGAGGCATCAGTTACTGTGACTGTGTAAGCTGTTGTAGCAGCGGGGCAAACATTAATTACAGAAGTATTAGCTCCTGTGCTCCATTTGTAAGTATACGGATTTGTTCCGCTAAGGCCGGCAGCTGTTATATTGGCGCAACTATTCGGACAAACTGTAGCGCCCGTTGCTGAAGCACTTATTGCGCATGGCTGAACAAGGATATAATTTGTTTTTATCACAGAATCTGTTTGACAAAGATTATTTACAACCAACTTTACCGTATAGAGTCCGGGAGTGCTATATGTAATTGTCGGATTTTGAACAATTGAAGTGTTCGGTGTGCCGCCGGTAAAAGTCCATTTAAATTTTAATGTGGTATCACTGCAGGTTGTTTTATTTACGGCTGATGTAAAAGCGATTGGAACATTAGGACAAACTATTGTTTGACTCGCTGCCACATTATCAATGCCAATGAATTTAGGCTGACAAATATTAATACACAATTGAGCAATGAATGCATTTCCACCATTGGGCCTCGGTACCGATGTGGTTTGAAATGCCCCGGAAGTAACGGGGAAATTATCGGAGACCCAACCCGTAGCATAAATATATTTGCCAAATATTGCAATATCCGTATGCGGATTCTGATCACCATCCTCTTCATTGGGCCCGCCAAAGGTAGTTGTACAAAGAAGTGTTCCATTCGGATCAAATTTTGAAATATAAAAATCCTCGTCATCCGGACCGGCAATTTGCGGTTGATGTTGATACCTATATGGTTGATACGCACATTGGCTGACAAAAAAACTGCGGGGTGGACTGTCCTCAATTTCTCCATACCAATAAATATTGTTGTTCGCATCAATAGCGCATCCCGCTGAAACTTCCCAATCACTTCCGCCATGATATGTTCCCCATAAACGATTACCAGAAGTATTAAACTTTGCTATAAAAGCATCGCCCATACCTCCTCCTATAATAGTTTGATTTGCCCCGGAACTTTGAATAAAACCAGTAGACCTCATGTTTCCAACAAAAACAACATCACCTGCACCATCCACTGCTATAGAAAAACTATGATCAATATCAGAACCTCCATAATAAGTAGACCAAACCGGAAAACCATTTGCTCCTGATAACTTCAATGCAAATGCATCTGTAGATCCACCGGAAGTCATTTGATAACCCGACATTACAGGAAAATTAGTTGAGCTTGTATAACCGGTAACAAAAATATCTCCTACCGCATTGCAGGCAACCCCAACTGCACCGTCACGACTTGATCCTCCGTAATAGGTTGCCCATTGTCTTACACAATTACTGTTAAATTTTACCACAAATGCGTTTTGTGTTGCACCAGCACCAATTACCGCCTGATAAGGTGCCTGTACGGGAAAGCTAACAGACTGCGTTGTTCCAACAAGCACTACATTGTTTGCACCATCGGTTTTCACATCTATTCCTTCATCAGCTAATGAGCCGCCATATAGTGTAGACCATGTGAGGACCCCGGCAGGAGTGAATTTGGCAATGAAAGCGTCAAATCCTCCTGCACTGGCAGCCTGAAAATAAGCACCTCCGCCGGCATTCATGGTTGGAAAATTACCGGATTGAGTTTTTCCAGAAACCAAAATATCATTATTGCCATCAATTGTCAAACCAAAACCATAATCATTTGACGACCCGCCAAAGTATGTACCAAAAATACGTGCCCCTGAAATGGAAAATTTGGTCACAAAACAATCACCTGAACCCCTGTAACTTGCCTGGAATGAACCTGCACTAACCGGCAAACTACCTGAAGCTGTCCAGCCTGTTGAGGCTACATTCCCAAATCCATCCGTAGCAATATCGCTGCCTGAACAGGATTGGATTGCACCCGATGTCCCTGAAAAATAGGTTGCCCAGGGATCAATAATCAAAGGAAACTCCGGGTTCCAGGTTCCAAGTTCAAAGGTCACAACGGTTCCATTAAGAATATACCTGGCATCAACATCAACAATTTGCCCATTTATATTCTGATAAACCCTGGGTATTGATTCATAAAATTCATTTACACTTGTTTTGATCACCAGGCCACCTTGTCGGTCAATATATATATGCTCGGCGCCTTTCCAGTTGAGCTGTATCTGATTCGGATCAGCATGTGGTTGTACAACCAGATCATATTTAATACCATTTTGTCGGTCACCGCAATAAACCACATCAATATTTTTATAAATATTTTTATAAGTGACCCTGTTATACTGCTTTACATTGGTTACTCCAAGCGGGCAATGTGCATAATAATAATTCTCGCAACCTTCCAGTTCATCTTCGTTAACACAACTTATGCTTGTCATGCAATTCAGGAAATCCATATCCACCCTATGCATCTTTACATTTTGCGTACGCAAAAAATCTTCCTTCTTCTCATTTTCATCCGACTCGGTTATTATACCTGACTCAATTAAATTCTCCACATACTCATCCGCCTCATTAATTACTTCACCCATATTAGTATAAACGTATGACATCCCTGTTAGACGCAGGTATACATCAGCTCCACCCCCACCCCCGTGGTATAATACATCCGGCCTGAGTTTGCCATCCATATCAACAATCTGTCCCTTATTTGGAGCGAAACTCATCCCATTTCCTCTCGCAACACTTTTAACTCCTGTATCAGATCCTCCTTTTCCGGTGCCAATTGCATTGGCGAAGCGTTGACCATATACGGGACATATACCAATAATTAAACTAAACAATACAAGGATGAGTATATTGATAAAAATAGCTGATTGTAAATTACAGCACTTTGTATTTAACGAGGTCGCTATATTTGATGTTATATTCATTTTGTCTCCGGTTAAATCTGAGATATCAGTTAAAAATTCCATCCCATAAATCTAAGTTAAACCTTTCTACATCCTGATTCCAAAACAAGTTACGCAATATTATATTATGTCTATAATAACTAATATATATATAATAGCTATTTTTAATAGTTTTTAGTATATATTTATATTATGTCTAAACTAAACCATGATCCACTATTCCGACTTATAAAGTCCCTGACAAAGTCTGAAAAGCGTTATTTTAAGCTTTATGTGTCAAGACACCTCATCAAAGACTTCAGTCATTACATAACGCTTTTCGATGCCATTGAAAACCAGGAGAACTATTCCGAAAAAGATATTTATAAAGATTTGTCGGGTGTCATTAAAAATATTCCCAGCACCAAGTATCATCTATACCAAAAGATATTAGAAAGTCTGGAGCTATTTGACAAGGGGAAGCAGATCGATTCAGTAATTATGCAAGGAATAGGTCATATTACAATCCTCATAAATAAGTCCATGTATGAAGATGCATACAGTAGGCTTCTTAGAATAAAAAAAACAGCATACACTTCTGAAAGATTTGAACTTATATTATACATTGCTCAGCTGGAAAGAAGAATACTATTGAGGTATTTTATAAACAGAAAACAGGTAAATAGCAGAATATTCAAACTACTCGAAGAAGAAAAAAATATTCACAGGCTTCTTTCAACAGAAAATGAATACAAACAACTTGCCCATAAAGTTGAAATGCACATGAAAGAAAAGGGAAACGAATTAAGATCAGGGAAAGAAAAAAAACTATTTGACGATATCATCCGACATCCGCTTATGAATGATGAAACAATTACAACAACAAGCTTTTCTAAAAAATTAAAGTATTTCATTTTTCAAAATTACTATTTCCTGATTGGAGATCATGCAAAAGCAGGAACATATGCACTTAAAGGCTTAGCCTTAATAGAAACAAAACTTAATAAAAACAACAAACAGGAAGTGGCTGCTTATATCGACTCGATCGGCAATTTATTACTTGATCAGATATTGACTAAAAACCATATCGAAGCACTGAATACCATAAAAAAAATAAAGTCGATCCCATCAGCCTTTAACCTTAAAGAAACTGACGATGCATATATAAAAGTTATTCAATATGGTTACATAGAAGAGCTTTCTCTTCTAAATCACATGGGGCAATTGGCTAATGGAATGACAGCGGGAAATCAGTTTCTTCCCACATTTTTGAAATTTAAAAATAAAATGGCCAAGGAATATCTTCTTGTTTTCATTGGTAACTATGCCTATACCTGTTTTGGTGTAGGGTACTACAAAGAAAGTTTACATTGGATAAATGAGTTATTCAACCTGCCGAAGGAAATGTTCAGAGAAGATATTATGATTTCAATGAAGATTTTAAACCTCATCAATAATTTCGAATTAAAAAACTATGATCATCTGGAATATATGAATCTCGCTGCACAACGCTATTTCAAAAAACAAAAAAAGGTTTATAAAGTAGAATCTATAATTGTTTCTTTTATTCAAAACTATGCGAAGATCAATACAAATGAGGAGTTAAGTGAATTTAAAAAACTCAAGGTCAAAATAACAAAAGCTTTAAAATCCCCTTATGAATCCTCCGCTCTTGATCCTTTTGATATTATTTCCTGGATAGATAGCAAAATAAAAAATAAAACATTTGCTGAAATGGTGAAAGAGAAAATGAGATCAGTTGGCAGTTAAAGGCTCCCGGTAAGCTTAATATATTTATGGCCAAATGCCAGACACAGCAAGCTATCCCAATGGTCGTATCATGGTGAAGTAAGGCTGACATTTACACTGCACCCGTTCTTATCTTTAACATTTACCAAATAAACTCCCGGACAAAGGTTGTTTTTATACCTGTTAACATATCCATCCGGCCAGGTATAACTATAAGGGCTTGTGCCGCCAGCGGCAGTTACCAATAACCATTCTTTACAACCGCAACCCGGGCAGTTAGCTGTGCCTTTTGTAAATTGAGCTGTGAGGGGTGGGGGTGAAGAAATTGTGACTGTTGAGGTGGAGGTGCAGCCATTTATGTCGGAAACCGTAACTGTGTATGTTCCGGGAGATAGCCCTGTTGAGGTTTGTGTGGTTTGTCCACCTGATGCCCAGCTATATGTGTAAGGTGCAGTTCCATTTGCGGAAACGGATACCGTTGCTGTACCTGCGCTGCTGCAAGTTGCGTTATTTTGAGAGGTAGTTAAAGTTAAGCTGCTTCCGTTAATTGTAAAGTGAAGCGTGTCACGGTTACACGCACCGTCTTTTACCTCCACCCAATAAGCACCCGCACAAATATTTGTTATGAAATTGCTTGTTGAATTACTACCAATGGTTTGAGTGGCATTGCTCCATACGTAATTGTAAGGTGCAGTGCCGCATGTTATATTTAGTGCCGCAGTTCCGTTGCAGGCGCATGTGTTGACCTGAGATTGTGTATAGGTTGGTAATATCGGGATTAACTTGAGGATAAAACTGTCATCACCGGCAACAGGTGAGTTTTTATAATACGCTCCTCCACCCGGATTTAAAACAGGAAGGCCGGAACTTGATGTATAATTTGGCCATTCTCCTCCAATAAACAGGTTGTTGTAAATGTCTGTAGCAACAGGTGTTCTGAAATCTTCTTCAGTACCACCAACATAGCTTGCCCAAAGTAATTTACATGAAGCAGAGAACTCCGTAATATAACAATCTCCAAAGCTGTTACAGCAACCACCGCCACCGTAAGTGCCATCAAAAAAAGTACCACATTGTTGATCAAGTGAATTAATATCAGTAGATGTAGTAGAAAAGTAATAATATATATTGTTACACTGATCAACAGCAAGGTTATCATAGGTTTTTGAAAGAGAATGGCCATCTCTTCCATTCCCACCATAAAAAGTGGACCAAGTTAGAATACCGATGCTGGAAAATTTTGCTAAATAGACATCCTGTACACCTCCATTATAGGTATTGTCGAAATATGAGGATCCTCCCGGGTTTAAAAGTGGAAAATCCGATGAACTTGTATTTCCTTCAATAATAATGTTTCCGGTTCTATCAATTATAATACAGATGCCTTCATCAATGCCGCTCGTTCCTCCAAAATATGTTGACCAGGTATGAATCCCGGTATTTGTAAATTTTGAAACAAATGCATCCATGCCAGCTGCAGCATTATCAAAATAAGCTGCCCCCGATGTTTTTACAGGAAAATTTCCGGAAAGAGTTGTTCCAATTATGCAAATATCCCCTAATGCATCGGTTGCAATTGAATTTATCTCATCATTATTAGTGCCTCCGTAGTAGGTTCCCCACAAACACATTCCTGTACTGCTAAACTTTACAATAAAACCATCGCTGCTTCCTTTTAACAGACCAGAAAAATACGTGCCCGAATTCTGGACAGGAAAATTTGTCGACCGTGTACTTCCGACAATAAAAACATTGCCCACATTATCTGTTGTTATTCCTCCCGCAATATTATTGTGCCTGTTTTCATCATTCGAACCTCCGTAATATGTTGCCCATTGCAAGGCTCCGGAACTATTAAATTTTATTGCGAAAGCGTCATAACTGCCTCCAATTGTTGGTTGGAAAGGATTTAGAACCGGGAAGTCGGTACTATTTGTATTGCCGGTAACTAATATATTATTATTCGCATCAATTTTTATTATACTGCCTGCATCATTCTGACTTCCTCCAAAATAGGTTGCCCAAAGCAGTACACCTGAGTTTGAAAATTTCAGAACTACCGCATCATTTGCGGGCCAATTGCCGCCAAAAGTGCCGCTAAAATATGTACCGGAGTTTAATACCGGGAAATTATCTGAATTGGAATATCCTGTCACATATAAATTTCCGCTTGCGTCAGTGTCAAAACTCATAAACCCTTCGTGAGCAAAGCCTCCATAAAATGTACCCCAAACAAGTTGAGGGTCAATTCTAAGTAGTCTGTTGTAATCATAATTGCCAATAGAAAATTTAAGATACGTGTTATAAATGCCCGCTTCATTTTTCACAACTCTGCTTTTTATAAACCGGCTTTGTATCTCCGTTTTATCTTGAAAGCTAACCGGGGCGTTTTCAGTTAAGGTTCCTAATTCAGTTTCTGATCTTACATTTCCACTTGAGTCGATTGTTATTGGATTTAATGATGAGTATATAAGTTCTATCGCATCGGGGTTAGCACCGGGATTAACGATGAGATCATATTTAAATCCATTCTCTCCGGAATTATACAATACCCAATCTATTCCGGGGTAAATATTTTTAATGGTTATTTTTTCATACTGCTTTACCCCATAAATGCCTTCGGGGCAATGTCCATAGAAATAATTGTAATTTGACGAAGACTGTTTTTCTTTTATAGTATTTTCCTTTTTGATGGATGCTCCTGAAAAAGTCATGTCAATACGGCTCCACCTCTTTTCAATTTTTTTTTCATCATGTTTTTTTTCGTCGACTTCTTCGTTTTCTTTTTCGCCCAGGGAGTCAATGAAAATGTAGGTCAATCCTTTGTCTGTTAAATACATGTCCATACCCGGGACTTGTGTTTTAAACAATACAGATGGAACAGGTTGTCCGTTAACATCAGTCATTTGGCCTTTGTTTTCAAGAAATTGAACAGCGTGATTCCGGATCCGTCCGCATGCATTGGAATTTAACTTCAAATCAATTGTTTTTGAAGTATTGCCCGCAGCAGAGATTACTGGAGAAGCAATTAAAACAGATAAATATATTATGAATGAAGTAAGTTTAGTGGGCCGGCTATGTAAAGTCATAAAGTAAATATACTGTAACCACTTGTTTTATGTGATTGAAAATAGTTTAAATATTGGAAATCAAAAAGTGGGGAGCTTTTCAAACCCTCTTTTAACTGTAGCCTTTTGATTAATTAAATTCAAGTTCATGTTCTGTGCCGTCAATTTTTATCACGGTTTTTATTTTCCACCTTTCTGCCAATTGTTCTGTTGGATACCATTTTCTGTTTGGATTTGATATTACAAATAGTCCTATTTCATCTCCTACTGCGGCAAAGTCATCTCGTTTTGGTCCTTTGGCAAAAAAATCTGTTGCAACTTTTCTGTTTATATCTTCTCCAATTTTTATTGGACGATCAACTACAAGACCAACTTCATTAATGTTTAATACAGTTTCAATTGAAAATTCTTTGTCAGTTGGATTATTTAAATCTGTTCTGCTTATGAATTCTAAAATATTTTGATTGTTATCGAAAAAATAAATAGCCTTTGCATTCCAATTTTCAAAATCAGTAATAATGCTTTCATTTTTTGTATGAATTAGCTTTGCTCGTTGTGAAGTCCATTCAATTGCTTCTTCTATTTTATTTGTTGGAATGTTAAACGCAAAATGATATTTAGGATTTAAATTATTGTTTATTGATTTAAATATTAATTTTGAATAACCGATTCTAAATGAAATGAGATTTTCTGTTTCGTCAACAATTTTAAATCCAATTGTCTGTTGGTTGAATGTTTTTGTTCCCATCAAATTATTCGTTTGTAATGCTAGTTCTAAAATTTCCATTCTTTATATACCCTATCTCTGACTGTTACAGCTAACAGCCAGATTAATTACCATTGTAGCTGAGGTGGATGTGTTCGATAACATACAACAGTTAATGGTATATAATAATTTTTCTATGAAAACTTCCACCACTATTTGAAGAAATATTAAATAGATATGCTCCATTTGGCAGGTTTTTTATGTCAATATGATCTGTAAGCCGGCCTGTTAATAAAATTTCTCCTTTAATTGTTGTTATTTCGAATTCACCATTAATTGAAGGGTCAATTGATAAACTTAATATATCACTTGCCGGAATAGGGAATAATGATACGCCTTGTATTTGGTAATATGTGTCAATTCCGGTTATGCCTGAGAATAGCCATAGGTCATTTTCCCAACCAGTTCCGTTATTTCCCATACTTATCCAGCCATTAATGCCATCTGATGCACATACGGTTGAATTTCTTGCTCCACCCGGGAAATCTGCAGCACCCGTCCATATATTTGTTGAAGGATTGTATTTATAAACATCTTTATAATTTACCATTGAAATGGATAGCCCTGTTCCAACATATCCCATGTTGTTAATTCCCAATCCAAATGGAGAAACACGTGGGGCACCCGGAAAGTCAGCAATTTTCAACCAATTATCATTCATGAAATCGTACTTCCAAAAGCTGGAATAAGTGGTTGAGGTGTTAGCGCCACATCCCGCATAAACGGTATCCATTAAAGCAAAAGTCGCCATCCTCCAACGGGCTCCACCGGAAAAATTATTTTTCTTTGTCCATTTATTTGTTGTGTCATTATACATCCATATGTCCTGTTGCGGTGTAAAGGATGAATTTACCCCTGTTCCTACAAATCCTTTATTGTGTGATGAAAAATGAATTGTACCTCCGCGAACATCGCCGCCAAAATCAGCTACGGTAGTCCATTTGTCGGTTGAGGGGTCATAGCAAAAGAAATCTTTTAGGGGAGAAAAAGACTGGTCAAAACCACACCCAATGTATATTTTTCCATTGATAGTAAAAAAAGCGGGTGCAAATCTGCCAACACCTGGAAAGTTTTTCTTAGCAGACCATGAATTTAAAGAAATATCATACTCATACCAGTCGCTATAGAATGTATTGTCGCCTCCAAGCCCAACATAAATTTTATTTTTAATAAGGCACATAACACCTGCTTCTCTCACTGTGCCGCTAAAATCAGCCTTCTTCGTCCAGGTTTGGGCGTTACTTAAGATTACCAAAAGTGTAAGTATTAATGTTATTGCTTTTGTTTTCATTGTTTGTTTAATTTATGGTTGGTTAAAAAATAAATATTCTTTCAGGAAGACAAGCATCCTTTCATTAGTATTGCAGCAGCAATAATTATTTTTAACCAAAACATATCACGATTATTTGAAATAAGGAAAAATCTCTTTAAAGAATAAAGGCCCCCGTCTTTTTTATTCCAAAATTGGCTAAGTATAGTGCTTTTGATGTTTTCTATCATTGGAATTAATTTACCTAAGCAAAAGTAGGTCATACCTGATTAATTAAGCTTTACAATTGCTTAAAAACCCTGAATAAAACCTTAATCATGCTATACACATCTCAATTTTTCATAGATTTAGAATATATGAAGCAGGTTCTCACAAAGTATTCAAATGTAATCCTTTTGATTATTATGGTTGGTCTGATTGCCCTGCAAATGTTTGGGTTGATCACATCTTTCAAAGTATATGATAAAACATTTGATTATACAGCGGTAAACACAGTGAAGGATGCAGGCAGAAATTACACCTATTTTCTAGCTGCTGATTTTATACATAAGATCGATTCAGTCTTGTCCCGAAAGCCGATTGGAATAAAGAATAAATGCAATGTGGACGACTTATATTCTATGGAAGGGAAGCAGCTGATTTTTAGCACTTTTAACCATGAGGATAGTATTTATTTTATGAAGTTAAGTAAAGAAATATCAAAAATAGATACAGTTAGTTTAATAAATATTTTAAAGGAATTGGTTCTCAAAAACGGAATTGATTCGAAATTCAAATGAATAACCCCGAGGCAGAGCCTCGAGGTATCGCGTTACTCGAACAAGCTTAATTGATTTTTATGAAACCTTTTATAAACATTTTTTTCATTGCCT